>CALPKD020000192.1 GCA_943324055.2 Chitinophaga pinensis | reverse complement strand
TGAATGGTGAGGTATGGATAAAACTTCATCCCCATTTCTACCCCACTAGTACATTAGTATTAGACGCAAAGGAGATGGACATTCATGAAGTTGCGATCGTTGCTAATAATGCCAACAAAAAATTATCATTCACATATGACAAACTATTGTTGACGATTCAATTAGACAAGTCGTATAAAGCAACAGAGCAATACACGATATATATTAAGTATACAGCAAAACCTAATGACTACAAGGCCGAGGGAAGTGCTGCTATCACTGACGCTAAAGGCTTATACTTTATAAACCCACTAGGGAAAGACACTACAAAGCCAACACAAATTTGGACCCAAGGTGAAACCGAAGGTACGTCCGTTTGGATTCCAACTATTGATAGACCCAATCAAAAAACTACACAGGAATTTTACTTAACAGTTCCGAGTAAATATGTTTCCTTATCAAATGGTTTATTGGTAAAGCAAGTAGATAATAAAAACGGAACAAGATTGGATGTATGGAAGATGGACAAGCCACATGCACCTTACTTGTTTTTTATTGGCATCGGAGACTATGCGATTGTAAAAGATAGCTACAAAGGAAAAGAAGTGAATTACTATATTGAAAAAACTTACGAAAAAGAAGCAAGAAAAATTTATGGTAAAACGCCTGCTATGATTGCATACTATGAAAAGATTCTAGGAGTTCCCTATCCTTGGGCTAAATATGCTCAAATAAGCGGGCGTGACTATGTGAGTGGCGCAATGGAAAATACTTCCTGCACTTTACATGGGTCAAGCGTTCAACAAAATGCAAGAGAATTGGTAGATGGAAATGGTTGGGAAGGCACCATCGCACATGAACTATTTCATCAGTGGTTTGGCGACTTAGTAACAGCCGAAAGTTGGAGTAACTTAACCGTAAATGAAAGCTTTGCAGACTATAGCCAAACTTTATGGCTTGAGCATAGCGAAGGAAAGGATGCTGGGCAATACGAAAACTATACGGGTTTAAAAGGCTACTTAAGCAGCCCTGCTGAAGGCGATAAGATGCTTGTACGTTTTTATTATAAGGATGAGATGGATATGTTTGACCTGGTAAGCTATCAAAAAGGGGGGAGAATTTTAAATATGCTGCGTCATTATGTGGGAGATGACGCTTTTTTTGCGTCATTGCATAAATACCTAACCGATAACCAATATGGAAATGGGTCAGCCATTAAACTAAAATTGGCTTTTGAAGCAATTACTGGCAAGGACCTGAACTGGTTTTTTAATCAATGGTATTTTGGAAACGGACACCCTTATGTGCGTATTGGACAAAAATACTTGGCAGATAAAAAGCAGGTATTAGTCACGATTCAACAAACTCAAATTCAACCTAAACTTTTTGAAATACCCGTTGGTGTAGATGTTTATGTTCAAGGACAAAGAAACCATTATGATGTTTGGAGCAAAAATAAAGTCGATAGTTTTTACTTTCCTGCGGTAGTTAGCCCGGACAATGTAAACGTAGATAATGATAAGGTTTTATTATGGGTGAAAGATGAATCAAAACCTTTGGAACAATATGTATACCAGTATAATCATGCACGTAATTTTGTGGACCGATTTGAAGCGCTAAGCGAGGCCACAGAAAATATGGTAAAGCCAACTGCACAAGCAATTGTAAAGCAAGCCTTAAATGATAGCTTTTACGTGATTAGAGCTAAAGCAACAAATGCTTACAACCCAATTGCGATGACTTCCGATATTGAATCAATCATAGCAGCCTTAGCGGCAAAGGACCCTTCTAACCAAGTTAGAGAAATGGCGATTGACGCACTGGGCGCACTTATTAAACCTAGCTACAAAGCTTTGTACTTAAAGCTGGCGATGGATTCATCCTACCTAGTTGCTGGTGCAGCATTAGATGCATTAGAAAAAGTAGATTCATTGGCTGCAATTAAAATAGCAAATGAAGCTTCTCATCAAGTACTAAAGAAAAGACTCAACACGAGTGTTACAAATATTATTACAAAATACGGTGATGATGAAAGTTTTGATTTTGTTGCAAACAAGTATGAAGCAATGGAGAGTTTAACTTCAGATAAATTTGAGATGACAAAATCCTTTGTTATTTTACTTATCAATACTAAAGATATTGTGAAGTTTAAAAAAGGAATTGAATTGATTGCAGCATTTAGAGCATCCATTCCTGAATCCTACAAAGGTCAATCAGAGCCTTATTTTATTAAAATATTTGGCTCGATACTAAAAGCTACAAGAGAGAAAGGCGAAACTGATTTTGTAGCTATAGTAAGTGCTCAAATGCCTAAACTATAATCCACAAAAAATCCTGAAGTGTTATGCTTCAGGATTTTTTTATGCTTATTTAAACAATTGTGTTTGTTACCAACCGCCGCTTGACCCGCCACCGCCAGAGCTACCTCCTCCAAAGCCTCCAAAACCACCGCCACTGTCTCCGAAGCCTCCATTACTGGATCTTCCTCCTCCGCCAAGTAGTGACCCTAATAACATACCTGTAGCTACGTCGCTAAAACCTCCTCGACCAATATTAGAACCGCCACCACCGCCGCCTTTGACTACCAGGATAATTATTATTAATATAATCACAAACAATGCTCCATTTCCTTTACTATTTGTTTTCTTAACTCTTTTTACTTTGTATTCTCCAACTGCAGCTTTTGCAATATCATCTGTAGCTTTATCAATTCCTTCGTAATAATCGCCTGCTCTAAATGCTGGCTTAATATCCGATTCAATAATGTTATTTGCGGTAATATCTGGAATCGCTCCTTCTAAGCCATAGCCCACTTCAATACGCACTTTTTTATCTTGTATCGCGACCAGTAACAAAATTCCATTATTGGTTTTTTTGTTACCGATACCCCATTCTCTAAATAACTTGGTTGCATATTCTTCAATTGGGTTGCCATCCAATGTTGGCAATATCACTACTGCTATTTGGTTAGAACTACTATCGTCAACAAGTACAAGTTTATTTTCAAGTGCTTGCTTTTGCTCCGGACTTAATACACCAGCAACGTCTGTTACTAAAACAGGAGTGCTAGGTTTAGCTAAAACATTTTGTGCAACAATATTATTGTAGAAAAAGAACGTACCTATAAATAGTACGAGTAGTCTAATTGATTTCATGTAGTTCATTATTTTCCCATGATAATTTCGTCAGATAATTCATTTGTATCCGTTGTACGATCATATGGAAAATGATCCGTTAGCGCAGCTCCAATTGATGCAACCACATATGATATGCCAGTGACATAGTTTTCTTTTCTAAAATGACCGCTCATCTCTTGAACCTGGCTGGCCCAAAATTCTAGTCCCACTTTATCATAAATACCTTGGTCCCCATAAATAGCCAATTTTTTGTCAACCGTTGCAACATAAATCAATACACCATTTCGCTCCTTAGTGGCATTCATTTTGTGTTTAAAAAATAGTTCAGTTGCCCTAGTAAGCGCATCTGATTTTTTCAATTTGCTTTCGACATACACGCGTATTTCACCGCTCGTTGTTTTTTCGGCAGCTTGAATGGCCTCGACAAGCATTTGCTTGTCAGAGGCAGTCAATAAGGTGTCAGCATTGGAGCTGAATATCGAAAAGGGGTTCCACATATAGTTGTTGTATAAAGCTTGGATTAAAATTTAACTTCGGGTGCTTTTGATGCACTATCCTCTGCTTTAAATCCTTCTTTAGTTTTAAATCCAAATGCGCCAGCTACTAAGTTTAACGGGAATGATCTTGCTCTTTTATTGTAATCCGCTATTGCAGCGTTAAAATCATTTCTAGAAACTTTGATTCTATTTTCAGTACCTTCTAACTGAGCTTGTAATCCACGGAATGCATCATTTGCTCTTAAATTAGGGTAGTTCTCAGATACTACTAATAAACGGCCTAAAGCAGAAGACAATTGGCCTTGATTGGCTTGGAATTGTTGTAATTTTTCAGGAGTTAAGTCCTTCGCATCCACTTTCATTTGTGTGGCACTTGCACGAGCAGCGATAACATTTTCCAAAGTTGACTTTTCAAAATTTGCTTCTCCTTTAACGGTATTCACCAAATTAGGAATCAGGTCCGCACGACG
>CALPKD020000191.1 GCA_943324055.2 Chitinophaga pinensis | reverse complement strand
TTTTTAAAGTATTCTACTTGAGCGCGCATCTCGTCCTGTATTTCACAAATAATTTCTTGCACCATGTCCTTGGGTGCTAAATATAAATTCGCAGGAAAGATGGCCGCATTTTCCATGGGCTCTATTCTTTTTCCTGTTTCAATTTCGATGCTTTCTATTTCTTCAATTTCATCTCCAAAAAAAGTAATGCGGTATCCATAATCCACATAAGGCAAACGAATATCCACCGTATCGCCATTTACCCTAAATGCGCCTCTATCAAAATCTGTAACCGTTCTGTGGTAGGTGCTATTTACAAGCGCATGTAAAAAAGCTTGACGCGCCATCACCATTCCTTTGTGAATACGAATAATCCCATTTTCATATTCGGTGGGGTTTCCCATTCCGTAAATACAACTTACGCTGGCAACAATTATAATATCGCGACGACCGCTTAATAATTGAGCGGTGGCCTGAAGTCTTAGCTTGTCTAACTCCTCATTGATGCTTAAATCCTTTTCGATATATACGCCCGATGTGGGCAGATACGCCTCGGGCTGATAATAATCGTAATATGACACAAAATAACCCACAGCGTTATTGGGAAAGAATTGTTTAAACTCTCCGTAAAGTTGTGCAACTAGTGTTTTGTTGTGTGTAAGCACCAGGGTTGGCCGCTGTACGTTTTGGATTACATTGGCTATAGTGAAGGTTTTACCGCTTCCTGTGACCCCTAAAAGGGTTTGGTATCGATCTCCAACAATAACACCATCCGTCAATTGAGTAATTGCTGCAGGCTGATCTCCGGAAGGGGTATAATTAGATTGTAACTGGAAGGCCATAAGCAAATTTACATACTATTAAACCTTTCTGTTTAAATAGTGTGTGTAATTTGGAAGCTCATATTCATAGGCTTCCATCATAAATCGAGAGGTCATTAAAAAATCTGCAGTACTTCGATCGCAGGCCATTGGAAGGTTCCAGGCAACAGCTAGGCGTAATAATGCTTTTACATCACTATCATGTGGCTGTGCTTCCATGGGATCAAAGAAGAAAAAAACAACATCAATGTCGCCTGTCGCAATCATTGCACCAATTTGTTGGTCTCCTCCAAGTGGTCCGCTTAATAATTTTATTACCGGTTGGTCTAGTGCTTCTTCGACAAGCTTGCCCGTTGTTCCTGTGGCCACTAGAGAGTGCTTTGAAAGGGCAATTTTATTGTGTACAGCCCATTCAATTAAGTCCTTTTTTTTATTATCATGCGCAATGAGAGCAATATTTTTTCTTTTTTCTAGCCTTCTAATATTTGTATTCATTCTGTTATGTTTTTACTAAGTACCGGTATAGACAACAAGGTAATTAAAATAATCGGTAGCGGTATTTTGAATAAGTAAAGAATAGTAAATAGTGCTAATAAAAAAAGAGGATAGGAAAAAAGTAAAATTGAAAACAAAACGGAATCATAAAAAACGGTATCCCTGGTTTTATTGGCAACCCTTTTTGCAATAACCCCATAAAAATGATAATGGAAATAATAAAGGGGATTTTTTTTAAACCTTGTTTTTTGTATTGGAATGGAAATGTTTTCTTTTAATAGAACGGCTACTTGATTATTAAATGAAACCCTGTCTTTTGCAGTAACCATTGGTTTTAAAAATTCAAATTTTATTATACTAATGTTCACTATTTTACCAATCCCCCTTAGTTGATTGTATGCAATTCCTAATATATGAATCGTTGGAAATATTCCATCTTTATGTACCCCTTCTAAAATTCGCGTGGTTCCTTTTTTTAATGGTTGTAATTCGTGGTCGTTAATACAAATTCCTTCTATAAACACCAGTACCGCTTCGCCCGCTTTGAGTAGTTTAATAGATTCTTTAAAAGCATATTCATTTAGATGTAGGTTTTCTCTGCCCTCTCTTAATCTATATACGGGGATCATATTTAAAGACCTTAATAAATAACGGTGTAATGGTTTATTAAACGCGTCTCCTCTGGCCAAAAAAAACACCCTTCTTTTGTATTGGGAGGCGATAATTATAGCGTCTAAAAAAGAATTTGGATGATTTGCAATAATTAATAATGGCCCCTTTTTAACAAGTAGGTGTTTGTTCTTAATGTGTATTTTACTACAGAACAACCATAAAGCAGCCCTTATAAATAGTTTTAATAAATGAATCAATGCTTACTAATTTCTATAAATATAAAAAAACCGCACCATAAATGATGCGGTTCTTACCTACTAACCTTTAAAAAACAACTTTACTAATTATATTATTTAGCAGCTTCTTCTAATTTTGCTGCAATTTTAGCTCTAATTTTAGCTTCAATTTCGTTTGCCATTTCTGGGTTGTCGTGTAAAATTGTTTTTACTGAATCACGTCCTTGACCTAGTTTATTACTATCATAACTAAACCAACTTCCGCTCTTTTGAATAATCTCTAATTCAACACCCATATCTATTATTTCTCCAATCTTACTAATTCCTTCTCCAAAAATAATTTCAAACTCTGCCGCTCTAAAAGGAGGAGCCACTTTATTTTTAACCACTTTTACCTTCACTCTGTTTCCTATCGCAGCGTCCCCGTCTTTAATTTGCGCCATTCTTCTAATATCTAAACGAACTGAGGCGTAAAATTTTAATGCATTTCCGCCTGTTGTTGTTTCTGGATTACCGAACATAACGCCAATTTTTTCACGTAATTGGTTAATAAAAATACAGATCGTTCCAGTTTTATTAATTGTTGCTGTTAATTTTCTTAATGCTTGAGACATTAAACGCGCATGTAAACCCATTTTAGAATCTCCCATTTCTCCCTCTAATTCGCTCTTTGGAACCAAAGCTGCAACAGAATCTATTACCAATACATCAATTGCGCCTGATAGGATTAAACGATCCGCAATCTCTAAAGCCTGCTCACCATAATCAGGTTGAGAAACCAATAAATTATCAACATCCACTCCAATTTTTTTAGCATAAGCACTATCAAAAGCATGTTCTGCATCAATAATAGCACAAAGTCCACCTTTTTTCTGTGCCTCAGCAATTACATGAATTGCTAAAGTGGTCTTACCGGATGATTCTGGACCATATATTTCAACAATTCTACCTTTTGGTAAACCACCTATTCCTAACGCAGTATCTAATCCAATTGAACCCGTTGAAATCACTTCATGGGGCTCCTGGCTTCTTTCGTTTAACATCATGACACTACCCTTACCGTAGTCTTTGTCAATTTTATCCATTGTTAATTTAAGTGCCTTTAATTTTTCTGCGTTAATCATGGTTAGTCGTTTTATGTTTTCTTTAATATTTATGTGAAGATAGGGATAAACTGTTAATAAACTAAAATATTTAGTATTATTTTACTAATTAGCTTAGTTTTTTACGTTTTATAGCACTACTTTTAATATATATCATTGATTTTCAGTTATTTGTTTAATTAGTAATAAATTTAGTATTTTTTAAAATTCGTAAACTCAGTATTAATCTAGCGGTTTATAGGGGTGTTTTAATAGGATGGAATAAAAGTAGTTTATTTTGAAAACATTCCTAAAAAGTAGAATGTGGATTTCTACTGTAGTATTAATTACTAATACATTTATATAAATCACTTAATACTATTACGCCTGTGTATAAGTTAATATCTTAGTTATTCACAGTTGAACTATCTATTTTCAATCCTATTTTGACACTATCGATACTTATCTATAACTAAAGGGGTGTTGTTTTTCAACTTGTATATTTTTTATAATTATGTATTTTATCATTTATTGATTTTATTTAATGAACAGGTTATACACTGTTAATTAACGGGTATAAATTCCTCTAAATTCTTACCATCTTCCTTTTTACATTGATTCCCCCTCTACTTGTTCTATAGTTACTAAGGTTTATTCACTCAAAAAGCAGGGATATCCACGATATTTTAATTTATCCACGTACCCAATGTGAATTCTTATTCAGCTTTATAACCAAAAAAGTACCTCAAATTTAGACGCTGTCTATCTATTAGTAGTTAGAAACCATTATTTTTGCAACCTTATATATTATAATAAACGAACTATGTCAATTATTCAGAACATTAGAGAAAAAGGTACTTGGATCATTTTTACAATTATCGTA
>CALPKD020000190.1 GCA_943324055.2 Chitinophaga pinensis | reverse complement strand
CAGCGGTAGCTCGTCGGGCTCATAACCCGAAGGTCGGAGGTTCGATCCCTTCCCTCGCAACATAATCCCGCTCCCGATTTCATATCGAGAGCGGATTTTTTTTTATTGTAACTTTGCATTATTAAAGTAGAACAAATTAATACATAGGCATGAAAGTTGGGTTTGTAAACATATTTGGTAGGCCAAACGCGGGTAAAAGTACTTTACTGAATGCCATTATGGGTGAGAAGATGGCTATTGTCTCTTCTAAAGTGCAAACTACCCGTCATCGTATTAAGGCCTTTTTGAACAAGGTGGACGAATACCAAGTCATATTTTCGGACACGCCAGGTATCATTGACCCTAAATATAAGCTGCATGAGAAGATGATGGGAGCAGTTAAATCGGCGTTGGAAGATGCTGATTTGGGTTTATTGATGGTAGATGTTAGGGACGATTTTGACGAAATTGACGCCATGTTTAGTGCATTAAAACTAAAAGTGCCTTGTATAGTGGTGATGAATAAGTCGGATTTAGCAGTGGGAGGCAGGGTTAAAGAGGCCAATGCTTTCTTTAGTGCGAAGCCTTATTGTACAAAAATAATTTCGATTAGTGCATTGAATATCAGCGATGTAGACAGGTTAATGAAAGTAATATTAGAACTTATTCCCGAAGGAGGTCACCCGTTTTTTGACCAGGAGGATTTAAGTGATATGCCTACTAAGTTCTTTGTGAGTGAGATGATCCGCGAAAAGATTTATCAATTGTTTGGGGAAGAGATTCCTTACCACACAGCTGTTTTAGTGAATTCATTTAAGGAGCAACCCTTATTAACTAAGATTCAAGCTGACATTGTAGTAAACAGAGAAACGCAAAAGGCAATTATTATAGGACAGGGAGGTAAGATGATTAAGGAGATAGGTAGTTTAGCAAGAAAGGATATCGAAGCCTTTATAGGTGCAAAGGTTTACTTGGAGTTGTTCGTTAAAGTGAAGCCTAAATGGAGAGACAACGACACGAAGTTAAAAGAATTTGGGTATTAATAGTTATTACAATTAAATACATTTAATGTATTGATTATTAATTACTTAAGATAGTTTATTTGAATATTAAATTAAGATTATTATGAGTTATACAGTGGCTATTGTTGGAAGGCCTAACGTAGGGAAAAGCACTTTGTTTAACCGTTTCTTGGAAGAGCGTAAAGCAATTGTGGATGACATTAGCGGTGTTACAAGAGACCGTCAATATGGTATTACGGATTGGAATGGTAAATCCTTTAATGTAATCGATACAGGTGGTTTTGTGCCTGATTCTAAGGATATGTTTGAAACTGAAATCAGAAAGCAGGTTAGAATCGCGATTGACGAAGCCAATGCAATCATCTTTATGGTGGATGCGGCAGTTGGTTTAACCGATCTTGACTCAGCGATGGCAGATATGCTTAGGCGAAGTGTGAAACCTGTTTATGTTTGCGTGAACAAGGTGGACAATTCAACGCGTGCTTTAGAAGGTACCGAATTTTATGGTATGGGCTTTGAACACAACTTTTTTGTGAGTTCTATCTCTGGAAGCGGAACAGGTGATTTATTAGATGCGGTGACAGATGGTATGAAAGATGAGCCGGTTAAAGTAGTAAGCGAGGATTTACCCGAAGGCGCCGAGCCTGAGGAAGCACTTGCAATTCCTAAAATTGCCATCATGGGTCAGCCGAATGTAGGTAAGTCCTCTTTGCTAAATGCAATGATTGGACAAGACAGAACAATTGTAAGTGATATTGCAGGTACCACACGTGATACCATTCATACTCATTACAATATGTTCCAAAAAGAGTTCATTTTAATTGATACTGCAGGTATCAGAAGAAAGAACAAAGAGAAGGACGATTTAGAGTTTTATTCGATCATAAGAGCCATTAAGGCGATGGATGAAGCCGATGTTTGTTTATTAGTAATTGATGCCGTTAAAGGAATCACTGCTCAGGACTTAAGCATCTTTGGATTAGCGGCTAAAAAAGGAAAGGGTATCGTTGTATTAGTGAACAAATGGGATTTGATCACAAAAGAGACGAATACTGCCCGTGACTATGAGAAAGTATTAAAGGACAAACTGGCACCTTTTACAGATGTGCCTGTTTTATTTATATCAGCACTCGAGAAAACGCGTATTTTTAAGGCGATTGAGTTGGCTTTAGACGTATATGAGAACAAGCATCGTAAGATTGCTACGTCTAAGTTGAATGATATTATGTTAAAAGCGATTTCTAAGTACCAAGCGCCTGTAGTAAGAGGGCATGTGATTAAGATTAAGTTCGTTTCACAGCTTCCAACTAGGGTCCCATCCTTCGCATTCTTTACCAATTTCCCGGATGACATCAAGACGCCATACCGTAATTACCTTGAAAACCAGGTGAGAGCCAATTTCAACTTTACAGGGGTGCCCGTGAGGATCTATTTCAGGAAAAAGTAGTTAAAAAATAAAGTTTCGTTAAAATTTGGTTTGTTTAGGACAAATTTTTAACTTCGCCAACGTATTTTTGATATCAAACTTAAAAAAAACCAAAATGAAAAAAGTATTCGCAATTTTCGCTATCGCTGCACTAGCTGCTTGTGGTGGTGCTTCTACTGAAGCTAAGACTGATTCTGCTGCTGCAACTGTTGATACAGCTGCTGTTGCAACTGATTCTGCTGCTGTTGCTACTGATTCAACTGTTAAAGTTGATTCTGCTGCTAAGAAGTAATTTAGAAGTATAATTTAATTTATACATCTTATAGAGAAAGTCCCTCCGAATATCGGGGGGATTTTTTTGTCCCTTACCTCCTTTTGGCACTAATATTGCCTACAAGGGTTAGGGATTAGCTCATTCTAAATTTTAGGGTGGCTATGTCATTTTGACTTTATAAAATATACTATAGAATGGATAATGCATTTTTATTTAAGGGAGGGGAAGAGGACAGTGAGTTTATTCCTTTATTCTCATTTAACGAACAGGATGTCGAAAACGAGCCCGATTTAGAAATAGACACCCTTTTGCCAATATTGCCATTGAGGAATACCGTTTTGTTTCCTGGGGTAGTAATTCCAATTACTGTTGGAAGAGATAAAAGCATTCAAGCAGTTAAAGCAGCTTACAATAAAGATAAATTTATTGGGGTTGTTTCGCAAGTTGATGGGAATATAGAAGACCCAAGTCCGGCTGATTTGTGCAAGATTGGAACCGTGGCAAAAATCATTAAGATGATTAAAATGCAGGACGGTGGAACTACTATTATCATTCAAGGTAAAAAACGTTTTGAGTTATTGGAGATGGTCGAAGAAGATCCATTTTTTAAGGCAGAAATTAAAGTGTTAGTAGAGGAAGTAGTCAAAAAGGAGGATCAAAATTTTCAAGCTTATTTATCTACGATTAAGGATTTAGCGACTCAGATTATTCAATTGTCTCCCAACTTCCCGTCGGAAGCTGCTATGATCTTGAAGAACATCGAAAGTCCTTTGTTCCTGATTAATTTTGTGAGTAGCAACTTAAATGTTGAATTGCCACAAAAGCAAGGTTTGCTAGAGGAAAATAATGTAAGATTAAGAGCCGAACGATTAATCAAGTTTTTACAACAGGAATTACAGTTCGTTGAACTAAAGAATAAGGTAGCGAACAAAACACGCACCGAAATAGATAAGCAACAAAGAGATTACTTTTTACAACAACAGTTAAAAAGTATCAAGGATGAATTAGGTGGAGATTCCAATGACCGAGAGTTGGTAGAAATGAAGAAGAAGGCAGAATTAAAAAAATGGCCAGAAAGTGCCCAAAAATTATTCCAAAATGGATTGGAGAAATTGGAAAGAATGCACCCAAGTACGCCTGATTATTCGGTGGTGTACAATCACTTGGATTTGCTATTGGATTTGCCTTGGAATGAATATACCGACGATAATTATGATTTAAAGAATGCCAAAAAGGTATTAGACCTTGACCATTACGGCATGGGTAAGATCAAAAATAGAATTTTAGAATACTTAGCGGTCCTAAAAATTAAAGGGGATATGAAAAGCCCTATTTTATGTTTTCTAGGCCCTCCGGGTATTGGAAAAACTTCCTTAGGGAAATCTATAGCGCACGCCATTGGTCGTAAAT
>CALPKD020000189.1 GCA_943324055.2 Chitinophaga pinensis | reverse complement strand
AACTTCCCCTTTTTAGCGAAATGGAGTAATTTATCTAATGCATGGATCATCGATCCCTCTAATATCGCATCACTTGCAGGAGTAAAAAGATGCGTTTGGTCTGTTACGGCAATCCCCACATCACATTTTTGTAATGCTCCGGCATCATTTAACCCATCTCCTACCATCATCACACGGTGACCTTGGGATTGCAAATGTTGAATGTATTGTAATTTATCGTTTGGACTTTGCTCAAACAACATTGGCATATCCCCTCCTAATATTTTAGCCAAGTTCTCCTTTTCAGTAGGATGATCCCCACTTAATAAATGCAAATGATACCCGGCTGCTTTTAAATTTGCAATCATTTTATCAATCGACTTTCGGTACACATGGTTGATACTGAATATTCCTTTATAATGACCATCAATAGCAATACACACGGCTGATCCTGCAACCTCCCCCTTTACTTCCACTCCGTGCTGTTTCATAAAAGCTACGGAACCAATTAAAATATGCATTCCATTGCAAATCGCTTTAGTCCCCTTTCCTATGAAATTTTGTATCGTAGCTACTGGCAAAATAGTGCTTACTTGTTGGGTCGTAAAATGTTTAGTAATTAATTGACTCAATGGATGTAAGGATTCCCTTGTAACGGATCTTATAGCAGCCTCTTGATTTGTGTTTAAAGCCTCTCCGACATACTCCAATTGGGTATCCTCGTGATTGGTGAGTGTACCTGTTTTATCAAAAACAATCGTGTCAATTTTGTGCATCGATTCAATAACGCTCGCATTTTTACAATACAACTTATGTTTACCCAACCACCGTAACACATTACCATACGTAAATGTAACAGTAAGTAATAAAGAACAAGGGCAAGCAACAATCAGTACCGACGTTACTGCAGGTAATATTTTTGAAGTATCTACCATCGCCCAATAAATACCAGCAGAAAGTGCAATGGCAAATAAGATGATCGTAAAGTATTGGCTCCAAGGGTGCACAAAGGATTGTTCCTTATTTTTATTTGTTTTTAAAACAGGGCTATTCCATAATTCAGTAATGTAGCTTTGTCCTACAGGCTTTATTACTTCAACTTGTATTGCACGCCCTTTTTGAATGCCCCCTGCAAAAACATTGGCCCCTTTTTCAATTTCAATTGGCGCATTTTCGCCACTCACAAAACTATAATCAATTAATGCTCCTTCACATAATAATTTCGCATCTGCTGGAATCATTTCATCGGAACGGATTAATAATATCGCACCCTTTTCAATTTCAGACAATGGCTTATTGATTTCCTGCCCATCTACTAGAACGGTAACACCCAATGGAAAGAAGGAAGTATAATCTCTGTCAAAGGAGAACGAGTCATAGGACTTGTCTTGGAACCATCTGCCAATAAGCATAAAAAATACAATGCCACTCATGCTATCTAAATAACCACTTCCGGTTTGAGTTAGTATTTCATAAACACTTCTACTAAATGTAACCAATATTGCCAATGCAATGGGCGCATCAATATTTAACCATTTTTGTCTTAAACCTGTATAGGCTGAAATAAAAAATCCGCTAGCACTATAAAATAAAACAGGTAAGGATAACGCTAAATTTAAATAGATAAAAAAGGGTCTTAGGCTTCCTAATTCTACTATATCCGCAGCCAGGTAGTCAGGGAAACTTAACATCATGATATTACTAAAACAAAACCCTGCAATACCTATTTTAAATAATTGCTTTTTGTTTACCTTCTTCTTTTTCAGCCAATCGTTCCCACCCAAATGAATCATTGGTTCATAGCCTACAAAGGCGAGTAATTGCACCAACTCCTTTAATGAAATCAGAGAAGGTTTATATACAATCTTAATCTCCTTTTTTTCAAAATGAGTTTGAGACTGAATAATGCCCGGATTAATCTTATGTAAATTTTCCAATAACCAAACGCAACTAACACAATGTATCTGTGGCAAATAAAACACCACGTGTGCCTGATCCCCTACTTTAAATTGTATGAGTTGTTCTTGAATAGCTGCGTTGTCTAAATAATTAAACTTCTCCGCAAGGAAATTACCTTTTGCAGAAACACCAGGCATATCAGTTAAATCATAATACTGACACAACCCATTTTCGTCTAATAGAGTGAATACCATCTTGCAGCCATCACAACAAAAATATTTGTTGTCTAGTTCGATGGCTTCCCCACACGACTCCCCGCAATGATAGCAATGATGATTCATATTTACTTGCCCAAAGATGCCACCAATTAAAAAAATGATTAGTGAGACCCGTCACAGGTAAAACTGATTAAAATCATGTTTTTGGGAGCATTTTGGAAAAATTAGGATCTAATGCATTTTGAACCTCATAATATCCTTCCTTATACCATCTCATCCTAGCAACTAATGCCAAGATCTGCCTTTCAATAAGTGTTTTATTTTTTTGAAGCAATACTAACTTAGTACGCTGCTCAGGTTTTGCAAATTGCACCAATGCATTCCATAAGTTTTGCGATTGATATACATTCAGAAAATCCTTAGTTGTTTTAAATGCAGCAATAGGTAATTGTTCTTTTAAATAGAATTGGTATACAAAATCGTTTAACAAACTCTGATCAAAAAGTACTTTATACGCCGTGTCCATAATTAATTCATTGCCAGCTACCCACACATCCGGATAAATACCGCCTCCGCCATAAACCACATGTCCTTTTGGAGTTTTAAATGGGGTTCCTTTTATTGCGGAGTCTTGTTTACCCAACGCATCTTCCTGCATTCTATTTATAAATGCATGTTCGTATGCTAACTTCCCGTTGTTATAGGGTGTTTGAATATTTCGTCCCAATGGAGTATAATACTTTGCAGTAGTCAAACGCAAAGCACCCCCGTTTGACAATTTGAACTGTTGTTGAACCAAGCCTTTCCCAAAAGATCGTTTACCAACAATGGTGGCTCTATCCCAATCTTGTAAAGTGCCGGCCAACACTTCACTTGCGGATGCAGATGTTTCGTCCATTAATATAGTAAGTGCCCCTTGTTCAAACAAGCCTTCTCTTTTACTATAATAATCCACCCTTGGTGCATGTGCTCCTTGGGTATAGACAATTAACTTGTTTCCTGGCAATAATTCATCTGCAATCGCAACGGCCTCAGAAAGCAGACCGCCCCCATTTCCTCTTAAATCAATAATCAATGATTTCATACTGTCTTTTAGCAATGGCTCAAGCGCTTGCATAAAGGATTCGTAAGTACGATCTGCAAATTTATTGATACGGATATAGCCCAATTCAGGCTGAATCATATAAGCCGCATCGATAGATGATACCGCTACATTATCCCTATCTATTAATACTTTAAATACTTTATTCGCTCTTTTAACACCTAAACGAAGCTTGGAATTAGCTGGTCCTTTTATTTTTTTTCTAATCTCATCCCCCTCCCATTTTTTTCCAGACAGTTGTATACTATCGTCTACACTCAATAAAATGTCACCAATTTTTAGTCCCGCCTTGTCTGCTGGACCTTCCTTCATTACATAAGCAACAAAAACACTATCTCTGAATTGTTGAAACTCAATGCCAATGCCTTTAAAATTGGACATCAACTGCTCATTCACTTCGACCAAATCAGCTGGCGGAATATAAACCGAATGTGGATCCAATTGGGAAAGATAGTAATCAGCCATTTTAATACTCGTACTATCAGTTGATAATGAATCAACATATTTGGATTGTACAATTTCCATTATTTCCTGCATTGGATTTTTATTTTGCCATTGCAAGGATCCTAAGGAGAAACTCCCTTTAAAAAAGGCCCCTAATGCAACGCCAATAACTAAAATGACTGCATATGAAATAGGGGTAAACCAACTCGAATTATTTTTTTGTTGCATGTTATTATTCTGTCTGGTAAAATTACATTAAAATGGCTATTTTCACACCCAAGAGTTATCCCTATGTTAAAGAACTACCTCATTGCCGATAGCGGTGCGACCAATTGCCAATGGACGATCGTATCCAACAACAAGAAAAAGACGATTTCTACACAAGGAATGAGTCCTTATTTTTTGTCTGTTGATGAAATTGTGGATTTATTGAAAAAAGCATTTCACAAAAAAATTGATTTAGACAGCATCGAGGCGGTTT
>CALPKD020000188.1 GCA_943324055.2 Chitinophaga pinensis | reverse complement strand
GTTTTCATAAAAATTGGATTAGAAAATGGAATAAACTTTACAATTCCTTCGCGAATTCCAGTAAATGGCTAAATCGACAATCTATATGTTCGTCTGGGAAAGTAGTTTCAGGGTGTGTCGTTGCTAAAAATACGGTATGCATGCCTGCTTGTCGTCCAAATTTCATATCGCTCATTCTATTGCCCACCATAATTGCTTTATCAAAATTAATTTGAGGATTCATTGCCTTTGCTTGGAATGCCATTCCAGGTTGTGGTTTTCTATTGATTGATTCATTGTCTAAATCAGTACAATAAAATATATGATCAATTCGACCACCAACTGTAGAGATCTTTGACAACATATTAGAATGTATATTTAATAAATCAGCCTCGGTCATTAATCCCTTACCAACTCCTTTTTGGTTTGTTGTAATTACAATCGTATTGAAATGTTTTGCAAGGATTGGAAAGGCCAATAAACTTTCAGGATAAAATTCAAATTCGTTCCAATTTCTAATATAGTCCTCGTCCTTCTCCACATTAATCACACCATCTCGGTCTAAAAACAAAGTCCAACTTGAATCGATATCGGAGAAATTAAATGACAAAACTAATTATTTTAAAATGAACTAAATGGAAGTGACAGCTTAATTTACTTATCCAAAAATTTGAATTTCTACTAATTCACAAATAATGTGCCCAACAAGAATATGTGATTCCTGAATACGAGGAGTAGTGTTCGAAGGGATATTAATTAAATAATCACTTAACTCTTTCATTTTTCCACCCTTGGCGCCAGTGAATCCAACGGTAACTACACCAATAGTTTTAGCCATTTCAAATGCTTTTACAATATTTGCAGAGTTGCCTGAAGTACTAATACCCACGAGTACATCTCCTGGCTTTGCAAGCCCTTCTAATAACCGTGCATAAATAACATCATAGCTATAATCATTTGCCACAGCTGTTAAATAGGAAGTATTACAGTGCAATGCGTCCGACGGCAACGCTTTTCGATCCTTATAAAAGCGACCTGAGAATTCAGCAGCTAAATGTTGGGCATCTGCGGCACTACCGCCATTACCTGCAAAATAGACACTATTGCCGTTTTTAAAAGCATCTGTAATAGCAGTAGTTACTACATTAATCTGACTGACTAATACTTCATCGTCTAATAAGAGTTGTTTAACGTCTATCGATGCTTTGATAATATTTTTTATAGAGGCAATTGACATAATAATTATAATTAGTAATAAATAATTTAAGTGCTATAGCTGCTGATGTAAAATTAAAAAATTTTCAGCCATTTGCTCCCAACTGTATTTTTTCTTTTCGGCAATAATATAAGGTTTAAAATGAGCTTCTCCCATTTCGTATAGTTTTTCTATTCCTTTAGCGATCTCTTCAGCTGTTGGTGCTACGACAATTCCAACCTGTTCGTGAGGTACCGTATCCGCCAATCCGCCAACGTTTGTAACGAGCATTGGTTTTTCGAAATGATACGCCAAGGGGGTAACACCACTTTGTGTAGCATTGCGATAAGGTTGTATAATAAAGTCTGCACTACACACATATGTTTTCACGGCTTCATCAGGCACAAAATGAGTATGTAATATAACTTGATCTTGTATCCCTAGGTGCTGAATTAAATCCACATAAACACTTGCATCTTCGTAGAACTCTCCAACAATCATTAATTTAACCCCCAATTTTTTGATGGCATCTTGCGCCATGGCATTTAACAATAGATCTAAACCCTTATATTTACGAATAAAGCCAAAAAATAAAATAACTTTTTCTTGGTCTCCGATTTCTAATAATTTTCGTGCAGCTTGTTTTGTAATAGGTGCACCAAAATGATCAAATATGGGATGAGGGGATAGTAAAATAGGCTTATGTGAAAAGGTCTTTACATCTTTTGATACTTTATCACTCATAGTCAAAAAAGCATCTACTGCACCTGCAAAATATTTTGTAAAAAAATAATCCCCGAATCTTTTCTCGTGGGGTATCATGTTGTCTACAATTGAAATGACTTTTGTTTTTTTGTTCCCTTTCACAATGCGTAAAATGGTTCCCAAACAGGGTGCTAAAAAAGGGATCCAATATCTGACAATTACTAAATCAGGCTTTGCGGTTCTTAATTGCCAACCCACTTTAATCCAATTGAACGGATTAATTGAATTAATAGATTCATTAATTTTCACCGCTTGTGGGGCTGGTGTGTCACTATATTGTGTTTTACCAGGAAATAGAAAGGAAGGATACTGCAAGGAATAAGTTTCAATACTTGAATCAATCCCAAGCTTTGTAAAAGTAGTAGCCAATTTCTCGTCAAAGGCGGCAAGCCCACCTCTTAATGGCCAAGCTGGGCCTATTATGACAAGCTTGTTTACCATCCTAATTTATCCGAAATTAAATACTGGTTTCGATCTGCGGCATTGCGATTTATTAACTCCGCTATAAAACCTGCTAAAAATAATTGCATTCCGATTAACATAGCCGCTAATGCTATAAAAAATGCAGGTTTATTTGTAACACTAAAGTCCGGGTCTAAAAATTTACCAGTAATGATAGAACCAAACGCTATAAAACCAATCAAAAAGAAAAGGGAACCTAAAAGTCCAAAGAATTGCATTGGCTTTTTACCAAATTTAGATAAAAACTGAATGGTCATTAAATCCAAAAAACCATTTACAAATCGTTCCCATCCAAATTTAGTAGTGCCATATTTTCTGGCTTGATGTACTACTACTTTTTCGCCAATCTTTTTAAATCCAGCCCACTTGGCTAGGATAGGGATATAGCGATGCATTTCGCCAAACACTTCAATACTTTTTACCACTTTTAATTGATACGCTTTTATACCACAATTAAAGTCGTGCAACATAATACCTGAGCTTTTACGTGCCACTGCATTGTATATTTTTGAAGGAATATTTTTAGTAAACGTATTATCGTATCTTTTTTTCTTCCAGCCACTTACTAAATGATATCCTTGTTTCGTAATCATATCGTAAAACTCAGGAATTTCATCCGGTGAATCTTGTAAATCCGCATCCATGGTAACAACGATATCACCTTGTGCAGTTTTAAAACCTTCATTTAAGGCCGCAGATTTACCATAATTACGTTGAAAACGAATCCCTTTTAAACTTGAATACTTGGTGCGTAAATGTGCTATCACCTGCCAACTTTCATCATCACTACCATCATCCACCATAATTACTTCGTAACTATATTGGTTGGTTTGCATCACATTATTGATCCATTCCATTAATTCTGGTAAGGAATCAGCTTCATTAAACAAAGGTATAATAACTGAAATTTGCATAGTTGTATCTTAGGCTTATAAATTAAGCAGCATTGTCTTGAAAAGGATTTGGATTCTTTTTAGCAATACCAGCTCCAATCAAAGAACCAATTGCTCCTATAAATCCGTTTGCAATAATACCACCACCAATTGCGAATGGCAAGAAAAATTTCTTAGTCATGGTAATTGCTTGTTCAATCATTTCGTCCGTCAATTGCGGATTCTTTTCCATTTGTTTGCGTGAAATAAGCATAATCTTGTCCACCATGTCAGGGAACAACACCTTAATAGATAAAAAAGTATACACAGAGGTTATAACAATTACAACAGCTGTTGTTTTAAATCCATGTGCGAAAACATTTCCGAAAGTCACATTGTGATTATTCTGATTAGAATACAAAACATTGCCATAAACCAATGCGCCTACAAATAGGGCATAGGAGATCCAGCTAATCCAAGACATTTCATATAAATCAAAAACATACATTACTACCGCAAATACAATAAAAATTGCACTTATTATTACACCCTTTACAATGTGAGAAGTTATTTGGTTTTCCATTTTTATTTTTTAGTTAGTTGATATAAATTTTTCCTTTGACATAGGTGCCTATTATTTTTCCGTTCAATTGCTTATCCCAGAAAGGGGAGTTTGCAGATTTACTTTTTGAATCTTTAGCAGTTAAACAAGTAGTGTGTTCCTTGTTAAACAAAGTAATTTCTGCTTCCGCGCCTTCCATAATATTTGCATTTTGGAGCTTGAATATTTTTCTTGCATTACTAGAGAATAAAGCAATAACCTGATCTGCAGTTAATTGTGGTAACAAATG
>CALPKD020000187.1 GCA_943324055.2 Chitinophaga pinensis | reverse complement strand
TTTAAAATATACACCTGGTTGCCAAAATCTTGGCAATAATGGATTAGAATAATCTATTCTTCCAGTGTATTGAATGAAGGGATGATTGGGTGCAAAAAAATTTAAAGGAGTGCCTTGTCCATACCCCTTATAAAAAAATGAGCAAACCATTATCAGAAAAAATACAAAGCGTTTCATATTGAATAATTAAAAAATACTAATCTGTAAATTGACGAACCCTTTTAATAATTTCAATGCAAGCTCGGCTATTATGATAAGAACATTTCCAAAATCCCGCTTTCTCCCTTTGCATCAAATTTCCATGTTCATCATAACCCCAAAACCATTCGCCATACTTCTTGTCAATCAGAAATGATTGTATATAATCCCAGCTTTGTAAAGATGTATCTAAAAATTTGGCTTGTCCTGAGAGTTCATAGGCATTAAAAAAACCAACCATTGCTTCGGCTTGAGGCCACCAATGTTTCTCTTTGTTCAAAATACCAATGCCTTCCTCCAATTCATTCCACAAACCCCCATCTATGTCAATATAAGACAAGGTTGCGCTTGCCATTTGAATAGAAGTATTTGTAAAATATAAAATTAAGTAGTTATCCTCTATGCTTTTAGCAGCATCAAACAACAACCAGGCCGATTCAATATCATGGCCAAAGGAAATTATACTTGATTTACAATTCCATTTCTCATCAAAAAATAATTTTTGATGGAAGCTGTCCGGATTGATAATTTTATCTTTAAAAATATGTAAAAGCTTTTCTATGGCAAGTCTTAAGTTAGGGATAGGGAACACTTTATATAATCGTGTGTATGCCTCCACAATATGTAAATGCGTGTTCATCGTCTTTTTTTCATTGGCATCTTTTTCGCTCAACCTAAGATCTTCTATCTCAGACCAATCCCTATTAAATGCTTCTATATAACCACCATCTATTGAATCATGACTATATTGTTCAATTAAATCAAATAGTTCTATGGCATTATCTAATGCTACAGTTTTTAAAGATGCTTCATAATATTCTGAAAAAGCATAGATCACAAATGCTTGTCCATAAATCTGTTTCTTGCTAACAAGTGGCTTCCCATCTTGTTCAATAGACCAAAAGAAACCGCCATGCCGTAAATCTGTAAAATGTTTTGTAATGAATTCGAATAGCGTATCAGCTTGTTGTAAATGCGCTTTATGCTTGTTTAAATTATATGAAGCAGAAAAAGTCCATAGCATTCTAGTAATCATCACAAGACTAATAGGGTTATTAGGTACACTATTATTTTGCCCATCTATTTCACCATGAAAACTATTTAAAGCATCATTAGGCAGATATTTCATCCACCATGTGGTAAGGTTTGCTAATTCTACCTCAACTTCAGCTTCATACTTTTTAAGCTGGTTTACTAAATCAGTGGATAGGTTTGATTTCACTCCGTAATATTAGGAAATAATAATTGACTTATATCTAATCTATATGTCCTTGGTTGTTCTTTATAATACCCATGATAGCTTGTACACTGTTAAAAGATGTAAAACCATCTTCTGGGTTATGCATAACATAATCTAATAACTGTTCAAGCGAGGTAGTAGCTACATGTAGTCGTGTATCAGAAGACGCATAATAAATAAATATCTTCCCATTTTCATCTATAATCCAGCCATTGGAAAATAATACATTAGAAACATCCCCAATTCGTTCTATGCCTTCCGGTGCCATAAAATAACCTGCTGGCTTATGAATGATTTTAGTTAAATCATTTAAATCAGTCATGAATAGATAACAAACGTATCGTAATCCTGCAGCGGTATTCCTAACACCATGTGCTAAATGCAACCAACCATATTGCGTTTTAATCGGAGCAGGACCTAAACCATTTTTTAATTCATTTATAGTATGGTAAACTTTTTTATCAATTATAATTTCTTCCTCAACCAATGCGCCGTCAATCTTATCCGATAAAGCAAAAGCAATCCCCCCTCCACTTCCCGCTTCAATGAAACCATCTTGAGGGCGTGTATAGAATGCATATTTTCCGTTTACAAATTCTGGATGTAAAACAACATTTCGTTGTTGAGCTGAGCGCGAAATTAAATCAGGTAAACGATCCCAAATTAGCATATCCTTAGTTCTTGCGATACCACATTGCGCAATAGCGGCAGACTGATCTGCATCGCTTGCTCCTTTGGCACGACGCTCGGTACAAAACAAGCCATAGATCCATCCATCTTCATGTTCAACCAAGCGTACATCATAGATATTGGTATCAGGTTCAGCGGTTTCAGGCATCACTACAGGATGCTCCCAAAAAGTGAAAGAATCAATGCCATTTGGGCTTTCAGCGATTGCAAAAAAGGATTTTCTATCTGCTCCCTCTACCCTAGCCATCACAATATATTTATCTCCCCATTTAATAGCACCAGCATTAAATACAGAATTTATTGAACACCTTTCCATTAAAAATGGATTTGTGACTTCATTAAAATCATAACGCCAATTAAGCGGGATATGCGCAGCTGTTAAAACTGGATGATCAAATCGACAATACAATCCATTAAAATGGGATACTATATTTTTTGATTTAATTAATTCGTTGTAAGATTCAATCAACGAATGCTTTCTTTGTATAAATTCTTTCTGCATAAATATTTTTTAGTCTTCTAGCTTATTCCACCATGTTCTTTTTAAAATCAATGCTATAATGATTAAAATAAAAATAGTAATCATCAAAGGCAATTTCATCCAAAGTACAGCATAGATAGGAAGTACTGTTAAGCAACATTGCGCAATAATTCCAATAACTACATTAAACATGTCTAGTTTAAATCTTGTATTAGGTTTAAATTGAGGATCGTCATTCATTACCTCAATATGTATAGGATGCCAAAAACCCCAAGGCTTTACAGTTTTATAAAAACTTTTAAGTGTTGCCATATCTGTAGGTGGAGCATTATATGTGCCAATGATACAACCTGCTACAGAAAGTAAAAAAATGAATGGCCATACATTTAAAAAGAGTCCATCATATAATTTTAAAAACACAAGCGAAGAAACAATACCAGTTGTCATTCCCCAATAAAAACCATTAGCATTAAATCGCCACCAATACCATTTGAATAAATTAGCTGCAATATATCCTCCATACAACCCTCCAACAATCCACTGAAGTACACTATTTACGTCTTTTGCAAAAAAACCAAGGATTACCCCTAATACCACAACCAATATCCCCGATAAATAATTAACGGTCATGATTTTTTTATTGCCGGCATTAGGATTAATATATTTCAGATAAATATCGTTTATAATATAGGCTTGAGCAGCATTAAGCGTCCCAGAAAAAGTACCCATAAATGCTCCTAACAATCCTGTTAATGTTAATCCTAAAATTCCAACTGGTAAAAATTTATTAATCGCCGAAGGTAATATTTTTTCAAAATCAACAGAGTTGACTCCTGATAAATTAAGTTGTTTGTAATATAAAAGTGCAAGTACAGTAACACCGATGATCATTGAGTACCTGATAGGTAATAAAATTATAGAGACAAACCCTGTCATCTTACTCGCTTCTTTAGGTGACTTAGTAGATAGCACTTTTTGCATATCATAATTTGGTGCAGGACCCGCCAAACTCGCAAATACACCTTTAAATAACATCATCATAAAAAAGATTCCAAACAATTCATAACCATCACTTGTGATTTTACTATTCACTTCAGGAATAATATGGCTCCAATCCATATTTAAGTGCCAATTAAAAAATGGATTTAACCACCCGTCAGGAATAATCAATTGATTACTCCCATTATGCAAATGCAACATAGCAATTATTGCAATCGAAATGCAAGCTACTGTCATAATAATATACTTAATCAAATCTCCTAGAACTATACTATGCAATCCTCCCATAATTGAATAAAACATAGCAAATAAGGTAAACACAATCCCATAAAAATGTCCAACTAAGTCGGGTCTTACTGTGAAAGGAATGTAGTCTTTAACCATACCCCAAGGAATAAATATTTCAATAAATTTTCCAAGACCAATAAATCCATATGCTAAAAAACCTAAGCATGCAATCAAAGCAAATACTACTACAACTTTGTGTGATTCAGTAACACCCTTACCAGTTGTTCCAAAC
>CALPKD020000186.1 GCA_943324055.2 Chitinophaga pinensis | reverse complement strand
GGTGTGATTCTAGAAGAACCACCAATCGATTTTCAGGTGGACAGCTTGGAGAAAACTAATTTTGTACCAGGTGCTATTAGCTATTTAAGTAAGATAGCAGCAGAATTTGGCTATTATAAAGTGATGGTCACCAATCAGGATGGGTTAGGCACGCCAAGCTATCCAACAGAACAGTTCGAACCTTATCAGCAACTCATGTTGCGCGTGCTTGCTAGTGAAGGGTTTGTATTTGACGAAATTCATATCGATAATACATTTGCAGCCGACAATAAGCCAACACGTAAGCCAGGAACCGGAATGTTACAAACTATTATCAATAATGTACATTTTGATATGCATCATTCTTTTGTGATAGGAGATCGTTGGAGTGATCTAGCACTCGCAAAAAATATAGGTTGTAAGGCGATTTATTTAAAATCTAGTTTGCACGAATTAACAAAGGAGCAGGAACTTGAATTAAGACCAACGATTGTTTTTGAAGCACATAGCTGGAAGGAGATTTATACTTTTTTAAAGCTTGGATTAAGAACGGTTAAGCACGAACGTAATACCAAAGAGACAAAGATTAGTATTGAATTAAACATGGACGGTCGAGGAGCAGCTACTATTGATACTGGCTTAGGTTTTTTTGACCATATGTTAGATCAAATTGCTAGACATGGCTTGATTGATTTGAATATTAAATGCGACGGGGATTTACATATTGACGAACACCATACCATAGAGGATGTAGGAATTGCATTAGGTGAAGCCTTTGCTAAAGGATTGATGGATAAGCGAGGTATGGAACGCTATGGATATGCATTGCCAATGGACGAAGCGGAAGCAAAAGTTTTGATTGATTTTGGGGGCAGAAATTGGATTGTATGGGATGCAGAATTCTCTAGGGAAAAAATTGGTGAAATGCCAACCGAAATGTTCTTTCATTTTTTCAAATCCTTCAGTGATGGTG
The DNA here is from genome assembly GCA_943324055.2 of Chitinophaga pinensis. Lineage (GTDB taxonomy): Bacteria > Bacteroidota > Bacteroidia > Chitinophagales > Chitinophagaceae > Sediminibacterium > Sediminibacterium pinensis_F. Next base: position 3,176 of record CALPKD020000186.1, on the reverse strand, counting down.
CTAAATGCAATTTGAATATTAGTTGTAAGGGGGAGAATGAGCACCACAAGATAGAAGTGATCTTTAAGGCCTTCGCAAAAGCCATCAAAATGGCGGTGAGGCGAAACCCCGAAAGTGATGCATTGCCTAGTACAAAAGGGGTTTTATAAATTCTAACAGTTGTAAGTATATAACCTGAGGTTTTTTTGGCTGAAAATGAGTAAAGTAGTAAATTTGCAATAGAATGAAAACGAACAATAAGATAAACAATATGTGGTGGTGGCATACAAACTCCGTTGGGGTCTTGTAGTGACATTGCTATATTGTCAAATTATACATTAAACCCCGACATCAATTGTCGGGGTTTCTTTTTTTAACGAATGACCAAAGGATTATGCAAAAGATGATGGTAACAACGTCTGTAACAAAAATGTTAGCAGACACATTTACACCGGTGGGAATTTATCTACGATTGAGAGATCAGTTTAGAGATACTATATTATTAGAGAGCACCGATTCGCATGCTTCTGAAAATAGCTATTCCTTTATTGGGGTGAATGCAATTGGAGGTATCGAAATATCTTCTTTGAATGAAATAGAATATAAATATCCTACGCTCGATCCTGAGCAAGAAATTATTAAAGATGTACATGCTGCGCCAGATCGTATTTGGGCTTATATGCAAAACTATGAGATGAAAGGTAGTGAAGTAAAGGAAGCTGCTTTTGCACAAGGTTTATATGGCTACACTACTTATGATGCCATTCCGTTTTTTGATACGATTCATTTTAAGGAAGGGGCGCCTGCAATCCCTTTAATGCGTTACCGTTTATATCAATATGTAATTGCATTTAATCATTTCAAAGATGAAATTTTTATTTGCGAAAACAAATTAGCAGGTATAGAATCAAAATATGATGCGTTATTAAGTTTGATTAAAAGTAAAGATGTGCCGCAGTACCCATTTAGTATTCAAGGTGTGGAAAGTTCTAATTTTACCGATGAAGCATATAGAGACGCGGTAAAAAAAGGAATACAGCATTGCATGCGAGGGGATGTTTTTCAAATTGTATTGAGTAGACGTTTCCAGCAGTCCTTTCAAGGAGATGAGTTTAATGTATATAGAACCTTAAGAAATATTAATCCTTCCCCCTATTTATTCTTCTTTGATTATGGAGATTATAAATTAATGGGTTCTTCCCCAGAGGCGCAAATTGTAATTAATAAAGGGAAGGCAATAGTGCATCCAATAGCAGGCACTTTTAAGCGTAGTGGAGATGCGTCAATTGATGCTGAAATGACTGAAAGGTTATTAGCCGATCCTAAGGAAAATGCAGAACATGTCATGCTCGTTGATTTAGCCAGAAACGATTTAAGTAGGGTTTGTACCGAAGTGCGGGTGAAGCAATACAGACAAGTACAATATTATAGTCATGTGATTCATTTAGTGAGTGAAGTAGAGGGTGTGGTTGCACCCAATTCAAACCCTTTTCAATTGATTGCCAAAACATTCCCGGCAGGTACTTTAAGTGGCGCCCCAAAGTTTAAAGCAATGCAAATTATTGATGGCATTGAGCCAACAAAAAGGTCCTATTATGGAGGTTGTATTGGTTTTGTAGGATTTAACGGTAGTTGTAATCAAGCAATCATGATTCGTACTTTTTTAAGTCAACAAAATACGCTAACCTATCAAGCAGGTGCAGGAGTAGTCGCTGCAAGTGTTCCAGAAAATGAATTACAGGAAGTGAATAATAAATTGAATGCATTAAAAACAGCCATCCTTTTAGCTGAAAATATTCATGCATAAAAAATAAAGTAAATGAAAATATTAGTTTTTGATAATTACGATTCGTTCACCTACAATTTGGTTCAGTTGATTAAGGAATTGTCAACTGCCACAGTGGAAGTGCACCGTAATGACGAAATTGCATTAGAAAAGGTTAAAGATTTTGATAAAATATTATTATCACCTGGTCCTGGTATTCCATCAGAATCTGGCTTATTATTATCCTTGATTAAAGAATACGCTGCTACTAAATCTATTTTTGGGGTTTGCTTAGGGCAACAAGCCATCGCTGAGGCATTCGGAGGTAAGTTGAGTAATTTAAGTCAGGTGTATCATGGAATTTCCACTCCAGTACATTTGACAAACCCTTCTACCTTATTCGAAGGATTGCCAAATACATTTAACGTAGGGAGATATCATAGCTGGGTGGTAGATGAAAAATATTTACCAGCTGATTTGACAATCACCTCCAAAGATGAGGAGGGTTATATCATGTCATTGGAGCATAACACATTTGATGTGAAGGGGGTTCAATATCATCCCGAAAGTGTGTTGACGCCGGAGGGTGCTAAAATTATTGGTAATTGGTTGAAACAATAGTAGTAAAATAAGCAGCACCTAGATAAATAATAAAATTGAAATTAGATCTAGTAAAAAAAATAAATTGAAATTGTTCTAAAGCGTATAATTTATAAAAGATGAAAAAAATATTACAATACTTATTTGAACACAAAACACTTAGCCGTGAACAAGCAAAGGATGCATTGGTTCAAATATCACAAGGGATATACAATGAACATGAGGTAACATCCTTTGTTACTGTGTTTTTAATGCGTCAAATTACCATTGAGGAATTAATGGGTTTTAGAGATGCCTTGTTGTCACTAGCAGTGAAAGTGAATTTGGGTGTAGACAATGCAATTGACATAGTGGGAACAGGGGGAGATGGTAAAGACACTTTTAATATTTCAACCTTGGCTTGCTTTATTGTTGCAGGTGCGGGTCAGCCTGTTGTGAAGCACGGTAATTACGGCGCTTCAACGGTGAGTGGTGCATCCAACGTGATGGAGCAGTTGGGATATCAATTCAAAAACGACGAAGCGACATTAGCAAAGGAAGTGAAGGAAGCCGGAATTTGTTTTTTACATGCACCTCTGTTTCATCCAGCTTTAAAAACGGTTGGTCCCATTCGACGCAATATAGGAGTAAGAACCTTTTTTAATATGCTAGGTCCAATTGTGAATCCAGCACAACCTAAATATCAATTGATTGGGGTATATAATTTAGAGATGGCTAGGATTTACAGTTATGTGTTACAACAATTAAATAAAGAATTTACATTGATACATAGTTTAGATGGCTATGATGAAATCTCACTTACTACGGACACTAAAATAATTACGAATAAAGG
>CALPKD020000185.1 GCA_943324055.2 Chitinophaga pinensis | reverse complement strand
CTAAAAATTACCAAGCTACGTTTAAGGAAGTATTTGGAAATGGTTTTTATACTTATGGTTTAGACAGTTGGATTTTTGACGCTCCTTATGCAACTGAATTATTGCATAAACATTTTCAGACACAAACATTAAAAGGGTTTGGCATTGAAGATCAACAAAAAGGAATTATTGCAGCTGGTGCCATTTTGCATTATTTAAAAGAAACAGAACATCCTCATTTACAACACATACATAAGATTGGACGTATTGACAGGAATGAGATTTTATGGATGGATAAATTCACTATTCGTAATTTAGAATTGATTGGCAATGGTGCAGACCGAAAAGGTTTGTTAGAAATAATGGACGCCACCAAAAGCCCAATGGGAGCACGTTTACTTAAACGTTGGTTAATTTTTCCATTGCAGTCACCCGAGCAAATAAACAATCGTTTAAATGCAGTTGAAACCTTATTAAAGGAAGCTGCCACGACTACAACACTGAGTGAATTAGTAGACGCCATTGGTGACCTTGAAAGGCTCGCAAGTAAACTATCCACTCGAAAATTACAGCCGCGTGAATTTATGCAGTTGGCAACTTCCCTAGAATGTATCGAATCCATTAAAGCTACATTAGACCCTATTGATAATAACTACTTACAAAAAATAAGTACAGACTTGAATATTTGTACAAATTCAAAAATTGCAATTTTAAATACGCTCATTGAACAACCCCCAGCCACTGCTGTTAAAGGCGGATTTATAAAAGCAGGTGTCCTAGCTGAACTGGATGTATTAAGAACTATCTCTAGTGGCGGAAAAGAATATTTAACCCAATTACAAAACAAGGAAGCAGAACGCACAGGTATTTCGTCCTTAAAAATTGGATACAATAATGTGTTTGGCTATTTTTTAGAAGTGACCCATGTGCACAAAAACAAAGTGCCCACCGAATGGATTCGTAAGCAAACCTTAACCACGGCCGAAAGGTATATCACACCTGAGTTAAAGGAATACGAGGAAAAGATTTTGGGCGCCGAAGACAAAATACTCACACTTGAACACCAGTTGTACCAAGGACTTTTGGATGAAGTGCTAAAAGAGATGAATGCATTGCAACTCAATGGCCAATTGATTGGTGTGCTAGATTGTTTAATCTGTTTTGCACAGATTGCAAAAGACCATAAATACTGCAAGCCTACCATAACGGGAGATACCATTTTAAATATTAAAGCGGGACGTCATCCAGTGATTGAACAAAGCTTACCGATTGACCAGTCCTATATTCCAAATGATGTGTTATTGGATCCAGCAACGCAACAAATTATTATCCTTACCGGACCTAATATGAGTGGTAAAAGTGCAGTGTTAAGACAAACTGCATTAATTACTTTGATGGCTCATATGGGCTCTTATGTACCTGCTGATAGTGCAGCTATCCCACTTACCGATAAAATATTTACGCGCGTCGGTGCAAATGATAATTTAAATGCAGGTGAATCGACCTTTATGGTGGAGATGATTGAAACTGCTAGCATCTTAAATAATATTAGCGAACGCAGTTTAATTTTGCTAGATGAAATTGGAAGAGGCACTAGTACCTATGATGGAATTTCGATTGCATGGAGTATTGTTGAATATTTATACAATGCCCCTCAAAAGCCTAAAACCCTTTTTGCAACACACTATCACGAGTTGAATGATTTAGAAGCACAGTTGCCAACCGTACACAATTACCATGTCAGCCATAAGGAAGTAGGTAATAAAATTATATTCCTGCGTAAATTAACAAAAGGCGGCAGCACACATAGCTTTGGTATTCATGTTGCAAAAATGGCGGGCATGCCTACAATGTTAGTTGACCGAGCCAATGCAATTTTAAGCGAAATGGAATTGAAAAATAAAGGAATTGAAAACAACACCCCGACCGTTCAATCATCCAACCCTAAATATCAGTTGTCTATTTTTGATGCACATACTGAAACTTTTGAATCTATTCGCAAGGAATTGGAAGCCATTGACATTAATAATCTAACCCCTGTGGAAGCGTTGATGAAACTACAAGCCATAAAAAATAAGCTGAACTAAATAAGTTAGGTGGGGGTTTGAAAAAAATCATAAAAAAAGCATCCCGATTTATCGGGATGCTTTTTTTTATAGTAAAGTTTATTTACAAACTTGTATAGTGCTGTAAAAATTGATCTATTTTTTGTTGCAAGCCGTTGCTCACTGGAACCAATGGTAAACGCAATTCATTTTGAATCACTCCTTGGTTCGCCATAAATGCTTTAATACCTGCTGGATTGTTTTCGGCATACATATAAGTATAGCCTTCAATTAACAAATCATTAATCTGCTTGGCCTTTGAAAAATCACCTGCCATTGAAAAGTGAATCATGTCTGAAAATTGCTTTGGAAATGCGTTTGCTGCGACACTAATTACACCATCCATACCACAAGCAATTTGAGCCATTACAATTTCATCATCTCCACTTACCACTAAAAAATGGTCAGGACGGTCCTTTAATATATCAATAGATTGTGCCATTTCAGGGCCTGCTTCCTTAATACCCGCAATGTTCGGCACTTGTGCTAAACGCAGTGTAGTAGCGGCTGTCATGTTACATCCAGTACGACCTGGAACATTGTATAATATAATTGGCTTTGGTGCCGCTGCAGCTAATGCAACATAATGTTGATACAATCCTTCTTGTGGTGGCTTGTTATAATAAGGGGTCACACTTAAAATAGCAGTTGCTTTTGATAAATCAAATTTGCCAAATGATTTAATTACTTCAGCGGTGTTATTCCCTCCTATTCCAATTACTATTGGAACACGACCGTTCACTTTGTTGACCGTACAATTATATACTTCAATTTTTTCTTGATCTGATAATACAACGGATTCTCCTGTGGTACCAAGTGATACCAGGTAATTCACTCCGCCGGCAATTTGAATGTCGATTAAATTTTCAAGTGCTGCAAAATCAATGGACTTGTCTTTATTAAATGGAGTGACAAGTGCGACTCCTGTTCCTTTTAGGGTTTCTCTTAACATGATAGGGTGAAGATAAAAAATTATTGGGCTGATTCTTCCCAGAATCCCATTTTACTATATTTTTCAATTCTGTTTTCAACACGGGTTGCTGGCGCTATCGGTTTAAGTTCCTTTAGCGCACCAATGATTTTTTCTTTTAATAATGCTGCCGCTTCGGTATAACTCCAATGTGCACCACCAAAAGGCTCGGGCACTATTTCATCAATCAAGCCAAAGCCTTTCATATCATTTGCGGTTAACTTTAATTGCTCAGCAGCCAATTCTTTTTTATCCCAACTTCTCCATAAAATAGAACTACAACTTTCAGGTGAAATAACGGTATACCAAGTGTTTTCCATCATCAATGTTTTATCACCCACACCAATGCCTAAAGCACCTCCACTTGCACCTTCACCAATGATACAGATGATAATGGGCACTTTTAAACGGATCATTTCATAAATATTACGCGCAATCGCCTCCCCTTGGCCTCTTTCTTCGGCTTCTAAGCCTGGATAAGCCCCTGGAGTATCAATTAAGCACACAACTGGTTTATTGAATTTTTCGGCCATTTTCATCAATCTAAGGGCCTTTCGGTACCCTTCGGGGTTAGCCATTCCAAAATTTCTTAGCTGGCGTGCCTTGGTATTGCTTCCTTTTTGCTGCCCAATCATCATTACAGTTTGACCATCTAACTCGGCAAAACCACCTACCATGGCTTTATCATCCTTCACATTTCGGTCCCCATGTAACTCAATAAACTTATCACACATCAAGTGAATATATTTCAAAGTATAGGGACGATCTGGATGACGACTTAATTGAACCCTTTGCCACGGAGATAGCTTCTCAGTAAGGGCTTTACGCTTTTCGATGATTGAATTTTCTAACTGTTTTACAGTTGCAGATAAATCAATTTTCGGGTTCTTTTCAGCTAGCTTTTTTGTGGCATCTATCTGCTCATACAACTCTTTAATAGGTTGTTCAAATTCCAAAAACTGTCTATTTGGGTATTCTGGCATAAGGTTAATTTGGGTTGTAAAAATAATACATGATTTTTTAATAAAAGATTTGTTTAAAAAACTTCTTTACCCTTATCTTTGCAACCCAATTAATAGG
>CALPKD020000184.1 GCA_943324055.2 Chitinophaga pinensis | reverse complement strand
TTTTTCCAAAGTTCAGGGATACGTCTAATCCAAACATACTCTCTGCGCTTAGTGGAAGCATCTTCGGCAGGGAATCCTATATATACTTTACCTGCAGCAAGTGAATTGGTAACGCCTGATTGTCCAAGCACCACTACGTTTTCACCAATCGTAAGGGTTTTACTAACGCCTACTTGACCCCACAAAGTCACGCCAGCTTTTATCTTAACCCCGCCAGCAATAGCCACCTGCGCAGCAAACAAACAGTTCGCCTCTGTTTGTGTATCATGTCCAATATGAACCATATTATCCAGTTTTGAACCCATTCCTATAATAGTATCTCCGCTCACTCCTCTGTCGATGGTGCAGCCCACTCCAACCTCCACATTATCTTCTAAAACAACACGTCCACAACTCAACATTTTTTTAAACCACGCGGGTCTATTCTTTTTTGTATTGTAATAAAAGGCATCTCCACCAATCACACTATTTGCTTGTATAATTACATCATTTCCAATACAACTATCTGCAAGAATCACCACACCGGGATAAATGGTGCAATTGTTTCCTATTTGTACGTTATTTCCGATAAAAACATTGGGCATGATAATGGTTCCTTCCCCTATTTTAACGTCCTCACTTATAGATTTTGTACTTACTTGAAAGGGTTTAAAATGCTTTACAATCTTTAAATACGCTTCAAAAGGGTCTGCGCAATACAATAAACATTTCCCCTCTGGGATCACAACCTCTTTGTTATTAATAATGATACAGCTAGCAGCACTATTTAAGCAGGTATCATAATATTTAGGGTGATCTACAAACACAATATCTCCGCTTTCTACCTGATGAATTTCATTCACTCCGGTAATTTCTAATTGATCATTTCCTATCATTTCAGATTCGATAAGTGATGCGAACCATTTAACCGAAACGGGTGCAGAAAGCTTCATATGTATGTTTTTGGGCTAAAACAAAGGTAATGAGGGTTTTTTGTAAAAAATATTTTTTCACGTTTTTATGTATAAAATAGTTGTCGTTTTGAACCAAATGCAAGTGAATTAAAAAAGAGAACAACAAGGAGGCATAAAAAACAGACATTTCTGTAATACTTTTAAATAAAGGGTTACAGAAGACTATAAAAATAAATAAAACGAAAAATTATTTTCGTAAACACAAAAAAAAGGCGCAAAAAAACAAAAAAATAAACTGCCGTATAAGGCCTTTTGTGGATAACCCCAACAAATTTGTTTAAAATTTTTTTTGATTTCGAATAAAGTATAATTAATATTGTGAAGGGAATCTGATTCCCGTACTTACTAACCCATCTATATACGAGGTCCCACATCAGTGGGACTTTGTTTTTTTAGTGATGCAATACTACCTATTATATAAACCATTTCAAGTGTTATCTCAATTCACTTCAACCGATAATAAATTGTGCTTGAAGGACGTTATTGAGGTAGCTAAGGACATATATCCAGTAGGAAGATTGGATTATGACAGCGAGGGATTGCTACTATTAACCAATGATCCAAAAGTGAATCATGCTTTATTACATCCTAGTTTTGAACATGTAAGAACTTATTGGGTGCAAGTAGATGGTGCAATTACAGCAGATGCGATTGCACAATTGGAGAAAGGGGTCAATATTAATATAGAGGGCGTCCTATATCACACAAAACCAGCCGTATTATCTATCTTACCCGATGACCTACAAGTACCGGATAGAAATCCACCTATTCGATTTCGAAAAAGTATTCCAACCAGCTGGGCATCCATACAATTAACCGAAGGGAAAAATCGGCAGGTAAGAAAAATGTTCGCATCGGTTGGGTTTCCTGTTTTGAGATTGATACGTGCTCAATTGGGGGACTATACGATTCAAAAAATGCAACCAGGGGATTTAATTTCTTTAACAGCACAAGAAGTTCAACAAGGCTTCTTTCGCTAATTGGCTGCTAAGTTTTACTTTTGCAGCTATTAATACAATATCAATGAGTCAGTCTTTATCAGAACAAGAAATTATTAGACGCGAAAAGCTTCAAAATTTAGAAGCAGCAGGCGTTAATCCATATCCCGCACCTCTGTATCCGGTTTCTCACTATTCCCACGATATAAAGACCAACTTCACGGAGGAAAACAAGGAAGCATATGCTTCGGTATGTGTTGCAGGTCGTATTATGAGTATCAATGACAAGGGTAAGGTGTTGTTTGTGAAAATACAGGACAATGAAGGGATTATACAATTATATGTAAAGCGAGACGAGATTTGTCCAGACGAGGATAAGTCCTATTGGGATATCATTACTAAAAACGGAATGGACCTGGGAGACATTATTGGTTCAACTGGATATGTGTTTATTACAAAAACAGGAGAGACGTCAGTACATTCGAGTACGATTACTTTATTAGCAAAATCATTAAAACCATTACCAGTTGTAAAGCGCGATGAAGAGGGAAATGTTTTTGATGCGGTAACAGATCCAGAATTTAGATATCGTCAACGTTATGCTGATTTAATTATAAACCCCGAAGTAAAAGAGACCTTTGCAAAGCGAACGGCGCTCATGACGACCATCAGGGAGTTTTTAAATAGCAGAGGTGCCCTAGAGGTAGATACGCCTGTATTGCAGGCAATACCAGGTGGTGCAGCTGCTAGACCATTTACAACACATCATAATGCATTAGACGTTCCTTTTTATTTACGTATCGCAAACGAGTTGTACCTAAAGCGATTAATTGTGGGGGGGTTTGATTGGGTATATGAATTTAGCCGCAACTTTAGAAACGAAGGAATGGACCGAACACATAACCCAGAGTTTACAGTATTAGAATGGTATACAGCATACAAGGATTATTTCTGGATGATGGAAATAACAGAAACCCTGTTTGAGAAAATTGCAATGACTTTACATGGTAAGACCGAATTAACGGTTGGAGATACTACCATCAACTTTAAAGCGCCTTATAGACGCATAAGTATCATGGAGGCGATCCAAGAAAATACAGGCATCGATATCAACGGTATGGACGAAGCTGCATTGAGAGTGGTGTGTAAGGACTTAAAAATAGATGTTCCGCCAACGATAGGTAAAGGAAAGCTGATAGATGAAATTTTTGGAGCAACAAGTGAATCAAAATATATCCAACCTACATTCATTATTGATTATCCAATTGAGATGAGCCCATTAACAAAAAAGCATCGTTCTAAAGAAGGTTTAGTAGAGCGTTTTGAATTAATGGTGAATGGAAAGGAATTAGCAAATGCGTATTCAGAGTTGAATGATCCAATTGATCAACGCAAACGTTTTGAGGATCAATTAAGTTTAATGGAAAGAGGCGACGATGAGGCGATGTTTATTGACCATGATTTTTTACGCGCATTAGAATATGGAATGCCACCAACCTCTGGAATAGGAATTGGTATAGATCGTTTATGTATGATGATGTTAAACCAGCCATCCATTCAGGATGTGTTGTTCTTTCCTCAAATGAGACCCGAGGCCTTCGGTGAGATAAAACAATAATTAAAAATTTAATTTTTTTATCTCCCCCCTCTTTTTGATTTTTTCGAGACACCCCATAAACGGGTGTCTCGATTTAGATAAAACTAATCGCGGTAGTTCAACGCGGGTTTAATATCACCTAAAAGTGCTTTGTATTTATAATCCCCTTTTGCTTTAATTAATTCTTCCGTTGCCTTTTTGATGATTGTTGGATTGCTAAATAAATCAACTGCAGTTAATGCCATTGTTTTACTTGCAACCAACATGCCTTTCGTGCCAATCGATGTTCCGTTACAAGCCACTGCTTGCCAGCTGTGCGCAGGCGTTCCAGGAATCCATGTGGCTACACGTATCCCTACTGTTGGTTTGGTATAACTCACATCGCCCACATCGGTTGATCCTGTATTTCCTTCATTGATATAAGTAAGTGGTTTAACGGTGGCAGCCGATTCGATAGGAGGTGCTTTTACAAAAAAAGTAGGCTGAAGTTTTTTACCAAAAGCGATTTCATCTTCGGTATAATTTACGCCCCCCACTTTTTCAAAATTTGCTTGCATCACTTCGTTTAAAGTTTTATTCATTAACAAATCATGAGTGCCGCCGATAATTTCATATTTCATTGTAGTGCCCGTTCCTAGCGCTGCACCTTCTGCGGCTTTG
>CALPKD020000183.1 GCA_943324055.2 Chitinophaga pinensis | reverse complement strand
TAGCCCAATAAAAAGAATGCAATAGACCAAACGCCTAGCTTTAAAAAATAAATTCCTTTTTTGTTCGCATAATAAATACCGAAACTTAACACTGCCGCCACAAGTACAAAGAAGAAAATAAACCCAGTAAAAAAAGGAAGTCCAAAATCATTCACAAATGCAATATCAAATGCACCTGCCCATTTAATCGTATACTGAATTAAAAATACTTGCGTAAACCCTGTAATCATTACTCCTATTATAAATGCAACAATACCCCCAGCAATGCTAGGTTTATATTGACGGAAATAATACACCATTACAATTGCAGGAATGGTTAATAAATTCAATAAATGCACTCCAATGGAAATACCCATCATGTAAAAAATGAAAATAATCCATTTGTCAGCACCTGGCTGATCTGCTTTATGTTCCCACTTAAGCATTGCCCAAAAAACTAATGCTGTAAAGAATGAGCTCAATGCATACACTTCCCCTTCAACAGCACTATACCAAAATGAATCACTGAAAGTGTAAGCTAATGCACCTACGATACCCGCACCCATCACCAAAATAATTTGATCTCTTGTTAATGCTGCCCCATATTTTTTCTCCACCATTCTTTTCGCAAAATGCGTGATGGTCCAGAATAAAAACAAAATGGTAAACCCACTTGCTAAGGCACTCATTATATTCACTGCTTTTGCTGCAGTAAATGGATTGTCTCCAAAAAGAATAATAAATAAACGTCCTAATAAAACGAACATCGGTGCTCCAGGAGGATGAGGTATTTGTAATTTATAAGCACTACTGATAAATTCACCACAGTCCCAAAAACTACCTGCCGCTTCCGTAGTCATTATATATACAGTGCAAGCAATTAAGGTTACGATCCAGCCTGTCCAGTTATTAATTTTTTTGAACTCCATTTTGACAATTTTAGTAGTTGCAAACTTAACTGAAACTAACCAAAATTGGAAATTAATGGCCGCTTTAAGTATATTTTAAGATTTCCGGGTTCCCTCAAGGTTTTTTATATTTGTGCCCATGAGTACTAAACGTTCCGTCGCATTTCACACTTTAGGCTGTAAATTGAATTTTTCAGAAACCTCAACCCTATCCAGGCAGCTGGAACAGGAAGGATTTGAGAAAAAGGCATTTACCGACAAGGCCGACGTGTACGTTATTAATACCTGTTCCGTAACGGAAAATGCAGACAAGGAGTGCCGCCAGCTTGTAAGGCGTATTCAAAGACTGAGCCCTGAGAGCTTTGTCGTCATTACTGGCTGCTACGCGCAATTAAAGCCAAAGGAAATTAGCGAAATCCCAGGGGTGGACCTTGTATTAGGGGCTGCTGAGAAATTTAATCTAGTGCACCATTTGTCTAGTTTAACCAAAGGGGATGAAACAAAAATATGTAGCTGTGACATTGAGACTGTCTCAGGATTTAATAGTTCCTTTTCGGTGAATGACCGGACAAGGACCTTTTTAAAAGTGCAGGATGGATGCGATTATAGCTGTACGTTTTGTACCATCCCAATGGCAAGAGGAAAAAGCCGAAGTGATACAGTTCAAAATGTGGTTAAACAAGCAAAGGAACTCGCTGCAAACGGAGTAAAGGAAATAGTCCTCACAGGAATAAATTTAGGTGATTTTGGCAAGGGCGGCGATGGGGGCAAAAAGCATGAGGAGGACTTTTTTGACTTGGTCAAAGCACTGGATCAGGATACGGAAATTCCCAGGTATCGTATTTCATCCATCGAACCTAATCTTTTAACCAATGAAATAATCGAATGGGTCGCTAAAAGTAATAAGTTTATGCCCCATTTTCATATTCCATTACAAAGTGGATCCGATGCGGTTTTAAAACTCATGCAGAGAAGATATAATAGTGCATTTTACAAAGATCGAATCGAAAGTATAAAAAAAATAATGCCGCATGCATGTATTGGTGTAGATGTGATTGTGGGATCTCCTGGAGAAACCGAAGCTTATTTTAAAGAAAGTTTTGATTTTATACATGCACTTGATATTTCGTACTTGCACGTATTTACATACTCAGAGCGGGCCGCCACAAAAGCGCTAGACATCAAGCCGATTGTTCCGATTCGTATTCGGAATGAACGCAATAAACAATTGAGGAATTTATCTTACCAAAAACAGCAGTATTTTAACGCACAACATATAGGGGATACAAGGAAAGTTCTTTTTGAATCTATTAAACAAAAAGAAGGGGACCAAGCAATGCTGGAAGGCTATACTGATAACTATATTCGAATAGTGACCCCGTTTAGACCAGAGTGGAGCAATCAAATTGTCGACTGGGAGATCGCTTAGTTTAAACGCATTGGGTTCGTTAATTTACAGCAAGCTATCGTACCGAAACTTCTTCTACTTTAAATTCAACAATCATCATCATATTGATGCTTTCTAATTGAACATAGACTGTTTTTTTACTGGATTTTACTACTTCTCCTTTTTGGCCCATAAACAAACCTTGGTTGATTGAAACTTTTGTGGATGCAGGAATATTAGCCATATCCAATACTTGAATGGTCGCATTAGACAATCCTAAATATTTTCGTATGGCCTCTATTTCATTATCTCTAATAATAGCAGGTTTTTTTTCGAAGTATAAAAAGTTGACTACCCCCATTGTAGAGAGGAGTGCTGTATATGCTGACTTAGAAACTTTCACAAAAACATAAGATCTGAAAAGAGGTTCTTCGATAATTTTTTTTCGATCGGACCATTGCCTTTCTCTTTTTTGAACAGGGCACCAACTTTCAAAGCCTTTCTTAATCAATAAACCGTCCACCTTTTTCTCCCATTTAGACTTCGTATATATTACATGCCATTTTTGGACATGATCTAACTCCTCTTTTTTCATAAATCTTTTTTTTGCATGAACCCAACTACCCTTTCTTAGCAGCAACTTGCTGACTAGGAAATTCACTCAATAATTTGCTAGATTGATTGACTTGAATATCCTTCGCAACCAATTTCAACCATGCCTGATAACGATCTTGCTTCGTCTTATCGGGATTGTTGTAGAATTTGTCATGGTCAGCTTTTAGGGGGGTTACTTGCAATGACTCTTTTGACTTTAATACCGTTTCGTTTTGTTTTACGATTTCCTGCACTTGCTTTTTAAATTGAATATATTTATCCAATTTTAAATATACAGGTCGATCCGAAATATTGGTAATCCATTGTGCATTTTTCTTGAATTGAATGGTTGCAGTATCTCCTTCAATTTTTTTATTCGCTGCAGTAGCAATTGATTTAATTACATTGCCATTGGACCAAGGCTGAAACTTAGCGCGTTCCATCTCATCCCATATTAAAGCAGATGCGTTATCCTTTTCTCTGTATTTTAAAAATTCGTATTCATCAGGGAATACAACATCTGACGAAACACCTTTCTTTTGAGTGGAACTACCTGTAACTCTGTAAAATTTTTGGAAGGTTAATTTCACCGCACCGTATTCTGTTTGAATACCCTCTGCATCAATTGGTTTTCCAAATGCGATATTACGTTGAACGGTTCCTTTCCCATAAGTGGAAGTACTGCCTACAATCAACCCTCTGTTGTAATCTTGAATCGCCCCAGCAAAAATTTCACTAGCAGATGCGCTAAACTCATTAACCATCACCACCAAAGGACCGTCATATAATATACCAGGAACGTCATCAGATAAAACCTGAGACTTTCCTTCCCTGTTTCTAATTTGAACAATTGGTCCTTTGTCAATAAATAGCCCCGCCATTTGAACCACTTCGTACAAGGAACCTCCACCGTTGTAACGAATGTCGATAATAATGCCTTTTACTTTTTCGGCTTTTAATTTTTCTACTTCTTTAGCAACATCCTTTGAACATCTCGCCCCATCTTCTCTATCAAAATCTGCATAAAAATCAGGTAAAAGGATATAACCAAATCGATCATTTCCTTTAGTGATTACTGCGCTACGCGCATACCCTTCATCTAAAATAATTTTCTCTCTAATCAAGGATACCACTTTAGTGCTTCCGTCAGGTTTCCGAATCGTTAATCTCACTTCAGTTCCTAAATCTCCTCTAATTATTTTAACCGCATCTGCAACTTCATATCCTACAATATCTACAGGCTCTTCGGCACCTTGTGCAATTTTTGTGATTACATCATTA
>CALPKD020000182.1 GCA_943324055.2 Chitinophaga pinensis | reverse complement strand
CTTTTTTGCCGCGCCTGCCGACTTAATTGCATCGGTTATTAAACCATCTTTAATATTACCAGGAGAAGGATTCATGTGGAACCCCGATCCTACTTCTAAAGCGGACTGATTGTAAGTACGCATCAAATGAATAAACTTATTTGCCGCTGCTGGATCGATGGTTCTGTTAATTAGTTCTTGTTCTACTCCACACAATTCAGGAAATTCAGCTAATAATACTTTGCCGCCCAATCCAACAAGTAAGTCCGCGCAATAACCAACTGCAGGGTTTGCAGAAATACCACTAAAGCCATCACTGCCACCACACTTCACCCCAATTGTTAATTTGTCAAGACTAGCTGGTTGTCTAGTTTGCTTATTCGCTTCAATGAGTCCAACAAATGTTTGTTGGATAGCACGTGCAATCAAGTCTGACTCACTAATTGATTGTTGTTGCTCGAATATATATAATGGCTTATTGAAATTAGGGTTATGTAACTTAATATCATTTTGCAAATCTTGAGATTGTAAATTTTGACATCCTAAACTTAAAACCGTAATCCCAGCTACATTTGGATGATCCGCATAGGCGGCTAGTAATTTACTTAATACTGCAGCGTCTTGTCTAATACCACCACAACCACCCTGATGATTTAAAAACTTAATACCGTCAATATTTTTAAACACTCGATTCGATGATTTTACACTTGCATTTAATTGGATTGCCCCATTGGGATCAATCGTTTCGCCTGCTTCAAATGCCTTTACTAAACTATGCGTAAACGCTTTGTATTTTGGCGTATCCGCATAGCCTAATTCATTGTGCAGGGCTTCCTTTATTACATCTAGGTTCCTATTTTCACAAAATACAGTTGGAATAAATAACCAATAATTTGCAGTGCCCACACGGCCATCCTCTCGATGATATCCAAGGAAGGTTCTGTTTGCGAAAGCACTCACATCCGGTGCCTGCCACTGATAATTATAGGGCTTAAATTGAAAGGGCTCCGCTGCATGATGTAAATTTTCAGTACTCATTCTAGTTCCTGAAAGTACCGGCACCGTTAATTTGCCAACCAATACCCCATACATATAAATTTCAGCATCCTTTGTCATATCCTGCATATAAAATTTATGCTTCGCAGGAACGGCTTCTAGTAAAATATAGTTATTGCCTTCAAACTGGATTGTCTGATCTTTTACAAGTGGCTGCAAGGCTACTAATACATTATCAGCTGGATGCACTTTTAATACAAGTTGTTTCATGTGTTAAATGCTTTTATTATTTACAAATGCAGCAAGGACTGCATTCATTCCTTTTTTATTTATTTGTTCTACCCAATTCAATACTGCTTGTTCAAACTTGGTATCACTTGAAAAAGTATTTATTTTAAAAGGCGTGGTGTCTTGCGCTTGCTGATAGATGCAAAAAGCTGCGAAACCCAAACTCATGCCATTAGCGGGCACCCCATTTATTTTAATATACTTTTCAATCAATGGCGCATTACGCATTTTCATTTTGTCTGAAAAATTGGATGCAATACTTGTCCATTTATGTTCGATTGTAGGATTACAAAAACGGTCTACTACACTATTCCCAAATGAAATAGCTTCTTGCATTGTGATCTCCTCATTTACTACACAAGGTGCTATTTCGTTCTTCAACACCCTTTCCATGAATTTTCTAAAATCAGCATTCGCCATCGCGTCCTTCACTGTTTCAAAGCCTGCTAGTAAAGCCACCCCGCAACAAAAAGTGTGCGTTCCATTTAATAAACGCAGTTTTAATTCTCTGAACTTTAAAATAGACGGAGCAATTACAACACTAGGGTCGGTCTGTGCAAACGCAAGTAATTCCTTAGTTTGAGTCCTGTTAGTTTCGATAGCCCATAATGCAAAAGGCTCACTACTTATTAATAAATGATCCTTGTACCCTAGTTTTTGCTCTACTTGTAATTGTTCGGCTGCCGACAACTTCCCTGGCACAATTCGGTCAACTAATGTGTTACAAAAATCATTTGCAACGGGCAACCATTCCATGAATTCAGTTGGCAAATTATTGGCGGCTGCTAAATCCAATACAATTTTTTGTAAAATCATCCCATTATCTGGAACTAGTTCAGTTGGCAATACAATCAACCCACAAGTGTTGGTATTACCTGAAAAATGTTTCCATCTTTCAAATAATACACTTAACAACTTGCCAGGAAATGAAAACGGGGGGATTCCATTTATTTTATCACTTGCATCAAATACCAACCCTGCTTCAGTTGTATTTGAGATAACTATTTTTAATTCGGGCGATTTTGCCAATGTCATAACCTCCTCCCACTGACTACTCGCGGACACCACTCTACTCACCGAAGTATTTACGATAAAATCATCCACTTGCCTCCCATCTAATATACCCTTAATGGTATGTGTAAATAAAGCATCCTGTTCCTCAAATTCGTTAACTGTGCCGGTGCTAGTTGACTTTACAATTACAATACTTCCGTTAAATACACCAAGCTTGTTTGCTTTATCAATAAAGTAATCTGGCAATCCTCTTAATAGGACACCTGTGCCAAATTGCAATACTTTTTCAGGCAGCATTTTTATTGGCCCGAACTGCGCCTGGTACAATTGCTTATTTAAAACTGATTTTATTTCCATACTATGCTTATCCATTTATTGAGCGATTGGATTCCAATTGTTTTTGAATACCCATGCAGCATTTATTTCATTTGCTGATGGATTACCCAACGCTGTATTTAAATTATTTTTATAAAAACCGGTAACGTTATTCACTTTATCACAATTGTAATAATAAACTCTTCTGCCCCACTGTATCGTATTTGTTGTCGGTACTAAATAAATATCTTCGGCCGACATATTTGCAGGAAAATGACAGTTGATTAAATAAAATTGTGCATCCCTATGATAACGCCCAAGCTTAAATCCATCATACCCCTTAAAAGTACAATTCACTAATACGGTTTTTGAATCTTGCACCAATGATCCGTCATGCCAAATTGCGGCAGGACCCGTATGGGTTATAAAAGTGCAGTTTTCGGCATAAGCCCATCCCCTAGGGCAATAAAAATCAACCCCGCCTTCTAGGATGCAATTATAAAAATAGAACATGCCGTTTGTTGTATTCCACGGACTCATGGTGTCTCCGCCAAAAGCTACAAATCTACAATTTGTAAACTTTAACTTAGTAGCAGCAAAACTTCGAAATGCCATTTGGTGGCCATTACTTTTGACAATTTTGATGCCGGTACTATCCGCTGCACAAGGAAACGACTGATCCGCTTGATTTTCAAAGCCATAATTATTTTGAATCGTAAGGTCTGCGAAATTAATATTAGTGCAAGAATCTACATTCATCGTAGCTACCCCCCAATCATCGGCATGATCACAACGCCAAAGATCCCGTGCAATAGACTGCGTGATAATCGTTTTATTAATTCCTGCGCCTTGTAATGTAAAATTGCTTTTTTTGATAAATATTTTCTCTGAATAAACGCCTGCACTAATTTTGATAACAATAGCTTGTGTATGATGCACATCAATACTATTAATAGCTGCCTGTATAGTCGAAAAATCGGCTTTTCCATTTTGAGCAACTGTAATAATAGTAGTTGCTGCATGTAAACGATTGTTTACCAACATTAACACCATCCCAATAAGTAATAATCCTACCTTTTTCATTATTTCACTTTAGATAGCAACCAAGTAGCTATGTTTTTTGCAGCTTCAAAATTTTCAAAACTAGCTGGCAGTTTTCTGCCATCCGCATATTCGTTATACACCCATGGGTCCCCTATGGCCATTACCCATCCTTTACCATAAGGTGCAATGGCAATTACATCCTCCTTGCCATTTGTTGCTATAGAGACAGCTGGTGCTTTTAAATGTAAAGCACTCACTTCCTTCAAATACATTTTTAAACTAGGCTTGAAAATTGTATTCCCTGGCACTGGCATCACGGCTCCTGTTTCAAGTGCCATTCCCTTTACCATATTCACAGATTGATCAGTGAAAGTGATGCCGAACTTTTGAGCCAAAATATTTAAATGAGAGAGGTCACAATTAAAACTATCATTCGCCATTAGCATTAACACTCCACCTTCCTTTACCCAATTTGAAATTGCTTCCGCTTGTGCCACATTCATATAATTAGGTGTTGGATTGTCCCTCACATGATCCGG
>CALPKD020000181.1 GCA_943324055.2 Chitinophaga pinensis | reverse complement strand
TTATTTGCGAAATTTGTAAGATCAAATAATAATACCCATGATACTATCCTCTTTATTAAATCGATTCAGTGAGCCAGAAACTTTAAAAATGGCAAAATTAGGACGTGAGCTAAGAGCTAGCGGAGTAGATGTAATTGACCTAAGTTTAGGAGAGCCTGACTTTGATACACCTCAACATATTAAAGACGCAGCAATTAAAGCAATCAATGATAACTGGAGTCACTACACTCCTGTTGCAGGATTTGCAGATTTAAGAGAAGCTGTTTGTACAAAGTTAAAAAGAGATAATAACCTTGATTATAAACCAGAAAACATCATCACTTCCACAGGTGCTAAGCAAAGTTTAGCGAATGCGATTTTAGCATTGGTAGATGAAGACGATGAAGTCATTATCCCAACTCCATATTGGGTAACTTATTCTGAATTGGTTAAAATTGCAAGAGGTAAAGTAGTTGAAATAAGAAGTACCGTTGAAGATGGATTCAAAGTAAGTCCTGCTCAAGTGGAGGCTGCGATAACTCCTAGAACTAAAGTATTCATGTTCTCTTCCCCTTGTAATCCTTCTGGAGCGGTCTATAGCAAAGATGAACTAGAAGCGTTAGCGAACTTATTTAAAAAATATCCTAGCATCACTATTCTATCAGATGAGATATATGAGTATATCAATTTCGAAGGCAAACATGAGAGCATTGCTCAATTCACCGATATTAAAGACCAAGTGGTTGTCATAAATGGTTTAAGTAAGGGATTTGCAATGACTGGATGGCGCTTGGGTTATACTGCTTCAAACGTTGAACTTGCAAAGGGAATGGAAAAATTACAAGGTCAGTTTACTTCAGGCACTTGTTCTATTACACAAAAAGCTGCAGTAGCCGCATTAGTAGGCGATTTAAAGCCATCTATCGCTATGACTGAGGAATTTACACGACGTCGTACTAAAACATTGGAATTGGTGAACAATATGCCAGGCTTTAAGTGTTTTGCTCCTCAAGGTGCATTTTATGTTTTCCCTGATGTGAGTAGCTATTATGGAAAATCAGACGGAACACAAACAATAGCGAATGCTGCTGATTTTAGTATGTACTTGTTAAATACAGCACATGTATCATCTGTAATGGGTGATGCATTTGGTGAACCAAATTGTGTTCGTTTTTCGTTTGCAAATAACATGGCCAACATTGAAAAAGCTTGGGCTAGAATCAGAGAAGCATTGGCTAAACTAAAATAGTCCTTTCAATTTAAAAAAAATATAGACCCTTAATGGAGTCGATTGCTTTAAATAAATTAATTTTAGAAGCGTTAAATCATTAACGCTTCTTTTTTTATAGATACCCCTACATGAGTAACGATAAATTCGAAATGTTCCATAACCGATTGCTTAAGAACTATAAGCATCGTTTAAAACAAGCCAAGCGACTAAACGTCACTTGTTGGAGATTGTTTGACCGAGATTTACCAGAGTTCCCCATCTGTATCGAAATTTATGAGGATTATATTTATATAGCCGAATATAGCAGAAGGCACAATTTGACAGATGAGGAACATGCTGAATGGTTTGAAGCATGTAAGCGAGTCGTTGCAGAGATGACTGGAGTGCCGATCCAAAACATGTTCCTAAGACTAAGAAAAAGAATGTCTCATAAGGAGGATCAATATGAAAAAGAGGCCGAAGTCACCGAATCAAAAATCATAACGGTTCAGGAAAATGGGTTGAAGTTTATAGTAAATCTAACGGACTATTTAGATACTGGCTTATTTCTTGACCACCGATTAACGAGGCAGATGGTGCAAGCCGAATCAAAGGAAAAAAATTTTCTAAATCTATTTTGTTACACAAGTTCATTTTCGGTATATGCAGCTTTAGCAGGGGCTAAATCAGTTACCTCTGTGGATTTGTCTAAAACATATTTGGCTTGGAGTGAAGAGAATTTTAAGCTAAATGATATAAAACCTTCAAGTGCTTATCAGTTTATACATGCCGATGTAAAACAGTACTTAAAAACTATACCCCGTAATTTTTACGATTTGGTAGTAATGGATCCACCTACTTTTAGTAATAGTAAAAGAATGAAGGATGTGTTAGACATTCAAAGAGACCATGTTGAATTAATCAATGACATGTTATTGGGAATGAAAGTGGGAGGAATTTTATATTTCAGTACCAACTTTACACAATTTGCATTAGATACAGAAAGCATACACAGCAATAGTATCAGAGACATTACAAGGGCTACTACCCCATTTGATTTTGAAGGCCGACTAAAACGTTGGTGCTATAAAATTATCAAGGAGGCTTAATTTATTTGTATGCTTATTTTGAAAACTGTTGGAGTAGTTTTTCATGTAATGCCACCACCTGAGGCACCACTAAATGCTGGTCATCATTTGTAATTACCCAATCGCATAATTTCATTTTAATGGTATCACTTATTTGATTTTGCATGCGACTTTCTACTTCCTTTTTTGTACAATTTTCCCTTTCCATTACTCGGTGAATTCTTAATGACAATGGAGCTGACACACCTACCACTCCAGATAACCCAACCGATGCAGCTGATTCAAAAACAAGAGCAGCTTCTTTAATAACATAAGGGCTTGATTGCGCAGTTGCCCAATCTTTAGCTGCCTGAATTGTAACAGGATGTACTAATGCATTTAAAGTCGCAAGCTTGTATGGATCAGCAAAAACAATTTTACCAAGATACGCACGATCTAAAATTCCATTCGAAAATACAGCAGTTCCAAATTCGTTTACTAAGGCTTGTTTTAAAGCTGGGTCCTGCTGCATCAAATCCTTTGCATGCGCATCTGCATTAAAAACAGGAATGCCCAAAGTAGAAAATACTTTGGCTACGGTAGATTTACCGGAACCTATTCCACCTGTGAGTCCTATCATAATCGCCATAAAAAATCCGAAATTAAGTTGTCTCAATTTCGGATTCAATTTCTATTTAAACAAATGTTTTATTTGTTCACTACAGCAGACCACTCTAAACTGATCGAAGATTTTTCAATTTTCATATAGCTACCAGGACTCACTTCTAACTGAAGTGTGTTGTCTTCGTTCACTTTATTCACTGTACCGTGGATACCAGCGATTGTTACTACTTTATCTCCTTTTTGGATACCATCAATGAATTTCTTTTGTTCTTTCGCTTTTTTTGCTTGAGGACGAATCATAAAAAACCAAAAAACTACGATAATACCACCCAACATAATCAATTGGAAAGTACCACCGCCTTGAGGAGCTTGTAATAAAATTTGTGTCATTTTGTTGTATTTAAATTAATTATTAAATGTTTGTTGATTGTTCAATTGCAAATATAGGGGTTAGCCTTTATTTAGCTTTGTGATTTATTTTTTGAATCTTTCCGTTTCCTACTAATTCCTTATGAATGCTATCCAAAATGCCATTCACAAAATTACCGCTTTGCTCGGTACTATAATCCTTGGCTAAGTCAATGTATTCGTTGATTGTAACCTTAGTTGGAATGGTATCAAAATACAATAGCTCACAAACTCCTAAACGTAATAGAATCATATCAATCATCGCAATACGTTCTGGATCCCAGTTATTGAGTTTAGGCTTAATTATCTCTTCGGTGATCGATTTTTTATCAATTGCAGTTTGTAATAAGTCAGTGGCAAATTTTAATTTCTCCGTGCCAACAAGGTCATAAAACTCAAAATTGTTTGGCTTTTGCAGATAATTCAAAATAAAACCAATCACTAAATCCCCATCATCTTCCCAGTTAGAAAAATGCGCATCGATATAGTCCTTTGTATTTTCTGACCCTAGGATAATGGTACCGAAAATGAACTTTAAAATCTCTTTCTCTTTGCTTAGTTCTCGGCTTTCTTCTAAAATGTAAGTTTTATACTCATTAGATTCAGACAACTGACGGAACAGCGTCTTTACCACATCTTTATCGATCCATTGAAAAGGCTTAACTACTTCAAAAGCAAGTTTAAACTGCTCAGATTCAATAGTTTGCCACACAATGGTATTACCTGCAATTTTGATATTGAAAGATAAGTCGGCTTGGTCTGGTAAATTTTTTGCGGAACGTTGTTGCGCTTCCACTTCGGCGTATAAAGCCACTTGGTGGATTAAATGAACCAAAAACACGAATAAACTGCGTGTTTTGTCAAATTCTTTTTGAAGTAAGGCGGCTGCACTACCCTGTTTTTGGGTTTCAAACATGTACAAG
>CALPKD020000180.1 GCA_943324055.2 Chitinophaga pinensis | reverse complement strand
TGTTTTGAACTTTTTTACGGGAACCCTAGTGAGTATTGTATTCTTGGGTTACTACCTTCTTATTTAGAACGCAAACATTCTTCCTTAGTTTATATGGTGGAACATTTAATTGCAAAGTCGGGTCATTCAAAAAGCGGATTTTATTTAAACGAGTTTGAGCAACTGAATAAGGTATTACATGAGTTGGAAGCCCAAAAACAAAAGACACTCTTGATTGGTGTAAGTTTTGGTTTGATTGATTTTGTCGAAGCTTTTCCTCAGCAGTTAAAATATACTCAAATTATAGAAACAGGGGGCATGAAAGGCCGTAAGGAAGAACTTACTAAATCAGCGCTACATGCTTTTTTTGCAGCTCAGTTTGGGGTTCCAACGATACATTCAGAATATGGAATGACAGAGTTACTTAGTCAAGCCTATTCATTAGGGGATGGCCTATTTCGTTGTCCACCATGGATGAAGGTATTAGTAGGAGAAGCACAAGACCCAACTGTGCTAAAACAAGCTGGAACGGGCGTGCTACACATTATAGATTTAGCCAACCTATATAGTTGTTCATTTATCGCAACACAGGATAGGGGGGAAGTATATGCAGATGGTAGCTTTCAAGTATTAGGTCGAGTAGATAATAGTGATCGTCGTGGTTGCAGCTTGCTTGCCATTTAAGCTTTCAACAATCTTGCTATTTCATCAATAAAAGTCAAATTGAGTGCATAGGTAAATTGTCTTTTATCTTGTTCATCTCTTTTTTTCAAAATTAACGCCCCTTTTTGTTGAGTGGATTGGTTAAATTTTTGATTGATCTTTATGAAATGATCACTTCTACTTTTATTTTGTGTCAAGACATCCTTTTGTTGAACGCCGATTAGCTTATTTATTACTTTAGTGGTAAGCGCCTCGCCATTTAAATAATGTTCATAAAGAACTTTTATAAGGTCCTTGTCAACAGCACTTAATGAGGCATAAAAATTATTATATAGAATCGTATTTACAGCTGCTGGCATGGTTTTCTTTTTTCTTTCTGCGACTAGGATATAAGCAACAATTATAAGTAAGCCTATTACTATCAATAGTAATTTCCAGTGTTGTTCAATAAAGGTTTTAAGTTCCTCAAAAAGGGAAACCTGATTGTTATAAATAAAAGTTGCAGTAGTCAAATCAAAGTCTTTTTCAGTGAGTGAAATGACTCTTTTTTGAAGTTGATTGTCCTGTTTGATTTTAAATAAATACAATGAATCGCCCATTGTTAATGTAAAATATTTCTTCACTTCTGCTATTGGATAAAACGTAATCCATTCTTGCTTGATCTCATTACTTTTTTTTGCTTTAAATTTCCCAAATGTGTTATTGGAGTAGTTCACCCAAAAATTTTCTAAATCCTTTGTAAAAGCCCGGTAATTACCTTTGTTTACATTTAAATCAATGGCATAGTTTAATTTATCTTTTAGCGCTGGATTTAACTTTCCTAGCGTCGTCCATTCTCTATTATTTAAATCAAATTGGTAACAGCTATCATTTGATTCTGTATTAAGTGTGCTTGGAAAATCTGAATAATAATAGGAGTGGGATAAGTATATTCTATTCTCATTTTTATTCGCCTTGAATAGTCTCAAGTCATTTTCGGAAGAATAACCATATACCAAACGGTTTGCTTGTAATAGTTCCCATTGTTTTGTTTTTTCGCTGAAAAAGGTAAGGATCCCTCTTATACTCCAAAAGCCATTGCCTCCATATTGGAAAAGTGTATCTCTTAAGCGGAAAGTGAAGGAATTGAAATTTACTCCGGAATGTATGGTAGCATCGATTCTAGCTAAGGAATAAGAATCCCTTTCCTTAGTAATCTTATATAATTTGCCATTGCCTAAGGTTTGAAGCTGGAGATCGCCTTTATTTTTAAGTATTGCTATTCCGTTAAACTCATTCGTATTCAATCCAAATGCGAATGTGATAAATGGCAGGTTAATTTCCACATTACTCGTGGTGTCTCTCGTCAAAAGGTCTAAGAAGCTTTTTTCATAAGGTAATAATACCGGAGTAACCTTTTTTACCTGTGCACTTGCATTAATCGCTAAAGACATTAGGATTAAAAAATATATCAATTTAATTCTACCCATATCTCAAAATTAATAAAAAATTATAATAAGAAATTTACTTATTTGTTATTTATATATTTAATAATTCATTTATATATTAATGATTGATTATTATATAGTAAATGCTGTAATTATTTTTTCGCTGCTTAGTGTACGTAATTATACCATAATATGAATTCTATGTAGCAAATTTACTATAGAACGAAAAACGAATTAAAGAAATATTGAATATATTATCCTTTGGGGGAAGGATAACCGGGGTGGTTGGAACTTGTTCTGGCCACCCCAACTTTTTGTACCAATAGTACCCCAGCAATGACAAACCCTGTTCCCAAAACTTGCTGCCAAAGCATTGGCTCCCCTAAAATTAGATTGGCCTGAAATAAGGTGGAAACCGGTCCTATGCTTGCCACAATTGCCAAATCATTGCTTCCGATCCGATTCATGCCCATACTCAATAAAAAAGAGGGGATTACTGTTGCGATGAGTGCTAACCCTACTACGTACCAAAAAATGGGTGTAGGCAGTTGATAGGAGAAAGCATGAATTAAGCCAATGTTAAAGGAGCTTGCCACTAAATAGTGTGTAAAAATCCCTACACTTGCTGCAATCATTGCAATGCTAGTGTATTGGATGGATCCCATAATAGGGACTAATTTACCTGTGCCCACTAAGTAAAAGGCATAAGTGATGCCACAAAGTAGCACCATTATTGAACCAAACACAAATTTAGCGGTGTCGGGTAAATGGTTAAACTCGCCCCAATAAGCAATGCCAATTCCTAAATACGTGATACAAATTGCTAGCCATTGTCGTTTTGAAATGGCTACTTTGAATATCAAATAATTAATAAGGAGTGCAAGCGTAGGATAAATGAATAGAATGATTCTTTCAATGCCTGCTGATACATATTGTAAACCAATAAAATCAAATAAGCTGCTCATGTAATAGCCTAGTAGCCCCATTCCAATTGCCCAAGCATAATGAACTGGTTCAATTATTTTTGTTTGCTTGCGTCTACTATATAATAGAATGAGTAGGTAAAAAGGCAAAGAAAGCAGCATGCGCAACATCAATAAAGTAGTTGCATCAATGCTGCTTTCTCTAAAACAAAGTTTGATCCAAATGGCTTTAGTGGAAAACAAAAGTGTTCCAGTGATGGCAATTGCAAAACCTTGGTTATATATTTTTTTCTGTCCTATACCGCAACGTTAAATTCGCGTAGTGCGTCGTTTAAACTTGTCTTTAAATCGGTACTTGGTTTTCTCTTCCCAATAATTAATGCACAGCTAACTTGGTAGTCGCCAGCAGGGAAAGATTTTTTATAAGAACCAGGTATCACCACACTTCTAGCTGGAACACGTCCCTTAAACTCAATCGGTTTATCTCCACTTACATCAATAATTTTAGTACTCATAGTCAATACCACATTGGCTCCAAGCACCACTTCTTTTTCTAAGTGCACGCCTTCCACTACTATACATCTACTTCCAATAAAGCAACCATCCTCTATAATCACAGGACTAGCTTGCAATGGCTCTAACACGCCACCAATACCAACACCACCACTTAAGTGAACGCCTTTTCCAATTTGAGCACAGCTTCCAACTGTTGCCCAAGTATCTACCATTGTGCCTTCGTCCACAAAAGCGCCAATGTTTACATAGCTAGGCATGAGCACTACATTCTTAGCCAAGTAAGCACCATATCGTGCAATTGCATGTGGTACCGCGCGAACACCTAATTCAGCATAACCCGATTTTAGTAACATTTTATCATGGAACTCAAAAGGCGCTAATTCCCATGTTTTCATTGGTTGGATTCCAAAATATAATAAAATGGCTTGTTTAACCCATTCATTCACTACCCATTCAGTGCCCTGTGGTTCAGCAACTCTTAATCGACCTTTGTCCACTTCCTCAATCACTTCGCGAATCGCATTGCTATATAGTTCGTCTTTTAATAAGGCACGATCGTTCCAAACGGTTTCTATTTTACTTTTTAAGTCCATTTTTATCAATTTTGACAAAAATACATGCTAGCCACTTACTTTTAAAAGATTCTTTTGCACACCATAATCAACGGCTGTTTATTTATAGGGATTGTTTAATTTGCAGCATGTTTCTATTTGAAGAAGATATACAGGCCTGTCTT
>CALPKD020000179.1 GCA_943324055.2 Chitinophaga pinensis | reverse complement strand
TCATTAAGTTCTCAGTTTTTAACGGGGTTGTTAATGGCTTATGCTGCAAGTGATAGTAAAGGATCGGTGATTCATGTATCAGATTTAAAAAGCAAACCTTATATTGATTTAACATTGGCAGTATTAAATGCTTTTGGATGGAATGTGCAACATCATAATTACGAAAGTTTTGAGTTTTTACCACATGCTCCTTTATCTGAAACAATCGAATATACTGTTGAAGGGGACTGGAGCGGTGCTGCATTTTTATTAGTAGCAGGTGCAATTGCAGGTCCGATAAAAGTAAAGGGCTTACAATTAGATTCAACGCAAGCAGATAAAGCAGTGATGCAAGTATTAAAAAGTGTAAATGCAACCATTACATTGGATGCCGATGGAATTTTTATTGGACCAAGTTTAACGCACAATGAGTTAACTGCTTTTGAATTTGACGCAACCCATTGTCCTGATTTATTTCCGCCACTAGTTGCATTAGCATCAGTATGTAATGGGGTTTCAAAAATAATTGGCGTGAGTCGTTTAGCACATAAGGAAAGTGACAGAGGGTTGACCTTGCAGACTGAGTTTAAAAAATTGGGGATACAAATTGAGTTAGTAGGTGACAGTATGCATATACATGGAGGAACGGGTATTAGCGCTAATACGGTGTTTTCCCAACATGACCATCGCATTGCAATGGCATGCGGAGTAGCCGCTTTAAAAGCAGATGGCCCAGTTGAAATCATTGATGCTGAGGCGATTAATAAATCTTACACGGATTTCTTTGAGCATTTAAAGCATTTAGGTGCAAAGGTGGATTTACAATAAATTAGTTAACTTGTAATACAGATTAATAGTTATGAATAGTTTCGGAACCTTATTTAGAGTGAATATTTTTGGCGAATCACATGGTGCCTGCGTGGGTATTACTGTGGACGGATGTCCAGCTGGGTTAACTTTGGAGCAATCTGATTTCGAAGTGGATATGGAACGTCGAAAAGGGGGTAAGCAAAAAGGAACTACACCAAGACAGGAAGATGATATGCCAATTTTTAAAGCTGGTTTATTTAATGATATCACCACAGGCGCGCCCATTACGATGTTATTTGAAAATAATAATACAAGAAGTGGGGACTACGAAAAACAAAGAGCAGTTCCTAGACCAGGACATGCTGATTTTACAGCACACTATAAATTTTCAGGCTTTGAAGATTACAGAGGAGGAGGTCATTTTAGTGGTCGACTAACGGCAGCCTTAGTTGGTGCGGGTGTAATCGCCAAAAAAATATTAAATGACATTGAAGTTAAAGCTCATATTGTTAGTATTGGAGGGGAGTCGGACTTGGAAAAAGGATTGCAAAGAGCAATTGACAACAAGGATAGTGTTGGTGGAATTGTGGAGTGTGTAGTAACTGGATTGCCAATTGGGCTGGGAGAACATTTTTTTGATTCAGTGGAATCTTTAATTAGTCATGCAGTATTTTCAATACCTGCAATTAGAGGGATTGAATTTGGTACCGGGTTTGCTGCTGCAAGTATGTTTGGAGTGGAGCACAATGATGCGATTATAGATGCGTCAGGAAAAACAAAAACAAACCATGCTGGCGGTGTGGTGGGTGGATATACCAATGGGAATGATTTAGTGTTTAGAATTGCTGTAAAACCTACTTCTTCAACCCCAAAGGACCAAACTACTTGGAATTGGGAGACCAATCAACAAGAAAGCTTCTCTGTAAGGGGAAGACACGATTTATGCATTGCGCTAAGAGTACCGGTGGTCTTGGAAGCGGTTACGGCTTTAGTGCTTGCAGATTTATTATTATTAGAACAAAAAATTCCAAGAGTCATTAAAAAGTAATTTTATGGAAAGTGAATACATATATCATGTAACAACTAAAAAAGAATGGGCACAAGCTAAATTGAATAATGAATATAAGCCTATTGCTTATGATCAGGATGGATTTATACATTGCTCTATCGAAAGACAAGTACCAGGGGTGTTAGATCGTTTTTACAAGGGTCAAACTGAATTGGTCAAATTAAAAATTGAAAAGGCGAAAGTACAAAGGCCCGTTTTGTTTGAATTGGCGCAAGATTTAGATGAGTTATTCCCACACATATACGGCCCATTGAATTTAGATAGTGTTATCGAAGTAATTGAAATTGTATAAATGAAATTTTTGATTTACATATTTGCCTTGTGCTTTTTTTTGTCACCATTGGTTTCATTGGCACAAAATAATTTCACGAACAGTGTAACGACTATTAATTATTTAGATAGTGCATTGATAAAAAAGCATCAAAAAAAAATTGACACTACTCGAATTAAGATTGAAATTAATAGAGTGCAAGGCATTGCAAGTTTCTATAGTGCAAATTTGAATGGGACACTTACCTCCACTGGAGAGCGTTACCGGAACGTGAAATATACTGCCGCTTCTAACTTATTTAAATTAAACACGTTGGTTCGGGTTACTAATTTAAAAAATGGAAGTACTGTTTTAGTAAGAATCAACGACCACATGCATCCTAATATGTTGCGAAAAGGGAGAGTTATAGATTTAAGTGTAGCAGCTGCTGAAAAAATTCTACATAATTCTACTGGGATCGTATTGGTGTCTGTAGAAGCTTTAGGTTATAGTAAAATCAATCCAACAAATTAGGAAAATATTCAATTTAATGAATTAATTTTGGTGAGTAACTAAAAATTAATTTTATGAAAAAAATATTGTCAACCATTTTTGCGATTGTATGTACAACAGTAATGTTTGCTCAACAAGCGCCTACCATTAAACCAGCTGCTTTAGCAATCAAAGTTTCTGTTTTAGACTTTAAAAAAACAAATCAAACAGAAGGACTTACTAAAACCGCAGCGAGTTTAGGATTGCAGTATTACAAAGGGGTTTCAAAACACATCGATTTTGTAACGAACCTCGATTTTGCATTATTAAAGTATCCTTTTTATACTTCATTAAAAGTGCCAAAAGCAACTTCGAATGAATTGTATGCAGCGATTGATTTTGGAGGTAATTTCAAATTTTTAACAGATGACCATAAAGTGGTTCCTTATGTAACTGCAGGAATCGGGGTTGGGTATGTAGGGGCTTCTTATTGGACTGCCTATGCTCCAGTCGGTCTTGGTTTGCAATTCAAGGCAAATCACGGTTCGTTTTTTCATATAACAAGCAGTTATAGAGCGGAAGTGAATCCTACAGAGTTAACAAAAATGCATTTTAATCATGCAATCAGTTACTCATTCCCATTAAAAGGAAAAGATAAAAAAGCGATTGAATTACCACCAGCTCCATTAGCGATTGATGGAGATAATGATGGAGTAGATGATAGTATTGACAAATGCCCTGGTGTTGCTGGTTTAGCAAAATACGGTGGTTGTCCAGTACCAGATACAGACAACGATGGGGTCAATGACGAAAACGACAAGTGTCCTGGTGTTGCTGGCTTAGCTAAATATGCTGGATGTCCAGTGCCTGACACAGACAAGGATGGTATTAACGATGAGCAAGATAAGTGTCCAACAGTTGCAGGTATTGCTGAAAATAATGGTTGCGCGGACTTGCAACCTATCTTCTCACTAGCTGCTGACAAATTGAAATTTGCTACTGGTAAATCATTCTTATCTACTGCAACATTAGCGAATTTGGATGCAGTTGTGGAAACAATGAAAGCATATCCAAATACTACTGTTGTTATCGGTGGTCACACAGATAATACAGGTGCTGAAAAAATTAATAAAAAATTATCACATCAAAGAGCAGCTATGGTATCAAACTATTTAGTAAAAAAAGGTATCGAGACAAGCCGTATAAGTTCAGATGGTTACGCTGCTACAATGCCAATTGCAGATAATGCAACTAAAGTAGGTCGTTCTCAAAATAGAAGAGCTGAGCTTAAAGTAAAATATTAGTATTTTAAATTAATTGCTAGAAAAAATTTACCAAGAAGGTCCCGACATGTCGGGACCTTCTTGGTTGTATACAATGTAATTTGAATCTTATATAATACAAACTTCTCTTTCGAGTAGGATGTTAAATTTTTCATGAACCGATTCACGGATGGCTTCGGAGAATTCAAAAATTTCTTTTCCTGACGCGTCTCCATAATTCACAATAACAAGTGCTTGCTTTTTAAAAATTCCCACATTCTTATTTTGATTGTTATTCCAATTGCATGCTAGTATTAGCCATTCGGCAGAAACTTTGTATGCCTCATCCGTTATTGGATAAGCTACAAGGTCAGGAAAATTTATTTTTAATGCTT
>CALPKD020000178.1 GCA_943324055.2 Chitinophaga pinensis | reverse complement strand
TTCTGGATTCACAAAGGGGGCATTAAAGATATTTTTAAAACACTTAAGTATGGCTGGCCTGATAAAGGCATGCAATCTTGGGCAGGGACCTATTCGCCTGTGCAATTACAGCAGCTGGCTAGTTTTGTTCAATCCTTAAAAGGAACAAAACCAGCTAATGCAAAAGCACCGCAGGGGGACTTATACAATGACGTTGCTGCTTTAACAGATAGTAGTTCAAAAATACCAGTTATTAAAAAGGATAGCCTAGCTACCAAATAAGATGATGAATAACAATCAAGACTCGGAAAATATTGCTGCATTTAAAAAGGATTCCTTAGATCAAACCTTTAGAGATTCAGTAGCCACCATAAGCAAAGAGGGGAACAGGAATTATATTGCTCCTCAACAGCCAAAGGGAAAGCTATACAATAGGAGGTCTTATTTTAGTTATTTTTATTTGATTTTGTTTTTTACATTGCCTTTTTTGAAGATCGATGGCGAACCTGTTTTTTTGTTTAATGTACTTGAAAGAAAATTTATATTTTTTGGCGTTATATTTTGGCCGCAGGATTTTTTCATTTTCGCTATAGGACTTTTGACTTTTTTAGTTTTTATAATATTATTTACAGTCGCATTTGGAAGAGTTTTTTGTGGTTGGGCTTGTCCACAGACTATTTTCATGGAAATGGTCTTCAGGAAAATTGAATATTGGATCGAAGGAGACGCGAATCAACAAAGAAAATTGAAAGCAATGCCTTGGAACGCAGAAAAGCTAAGAAAAAGAAGTGCTAAGATGATTGCTTTTTTTTCAGTTTCTTTCTTGATCGCTAATTTTTTTCTAGGTTATATTATTGGAATGGATGAAGTAGGGGTATTGATCCGAGAAGGGATTTTTGTACATTTTGGAACTTTTAGCGCCTTGGTGATCTTTACTTTAATATTCTTTTTTGTGTATTATTGGTTTAGAGAACAAGTGTGCTTGATTGTTTGTCCTTATGGACGATTACAAGGGGTGTTGCTAGACAAGAATTCTATCTTGGTTGCTTATGATTATGTAAGAGGGGAGCCGAGAGGCAAGGTGACAGATAATACTCCAGATAAAGGGGATTGTGTGAATTGCCATGCTTGTGTGAGGGTTTGCCCAACGGGGATTGATATTCGAAATGGCACCCAATTGGAATGCGTGAATTGTACTGCTTGTATAGATGCATGTGACGAAATTATGGATCATGTGAATAAACCAAAGGGTTTGATTCGGTATGCTTCAGAGAATAACATTGCTGCTAAGCAAAAGACCACCTATACTTGGAGATTAAAGCTATATACCATCGTACTCACTTTGTTGTTGGCTTTTTTGGCCACCTTATTAATTACAAGGGATGATGTTTCAACTAGGATTTTGAGAACTCCTGGACAGATGTATCAGACCTTGAATGACGATAAGATTAGCAATTTATACAATATCAAATTAGCAAATAAGACCCGAAAATTGATTCATTTGGATTTAAAATTGGAGAATATCGAAGGGGAAATCAAGATGATTAATCCAATAGATGTACCAAAGGAGTCTTATTTCCAAACAAGTTTATTTGTGATTTTGAAACAAGAAAGGCTCGAAAAGAGAAAGATGAAAATTAAAATAGGGATCTACGAAAATGGTAAGCGAATTGAGACTGTCACCGCTACATTTTTAGGTCCTGCTCATAAAAAGGAACATCATGAAAATTAGTTGGGGGTATAAAATTCTGATTGGTTATGCTGCATTTGTCATTGGCATGCTTTTTTTGGCATATCAGTCCACACAACAAAAATTTGATTTGGTGGTAAAGGATTATTATGGGGAAGAGTTAAAATACCAAAATGTTATTGACGCGTCAGATAGAGCGGCTGCCTTATCAGGTTCGGTGGTTACATCTGTAAAAGAGGGCAAGCTGTTTGTACTATTGCCAGAGGCGTTTAAGGGAGTTGAAACTAAAGGTACTGCGCATTTGTATTTTCCTGCAGACGAACAAAGGGATCTTAAGAAAACCTTTACGTGTAATAATGGAAGTTTCGAAATGGAGCTTCTTGCAAAAATGCAGGGACATTATATTTTAAAGTTGTCTGTTGAAAAGCAAGGTGTGAAATATTATTTTGAGAAAAAAATACTTTTTTAAAAATGCAATTAAGCAATATTATTGAGATTGGTTTTTTGATGGGCTTGCTAGGGAGCGTCCACTGCGTAGGCATGTGTGGCCCCTTGGTGATGGCACTGCCAATTGCTCAAAAAACGCCAACTCAAAAATGGGCAGCCCTTACTTTTTATCATATCGGGAAAATGACTAGTTATGCATTGTTAGGCATATTTTTTGGATTAATTGGCAGCCAATTCCCTTTTTATGTGTTCCAACAAAACTTATCGATTGTAATTGGAATTATCATGTTAGTATATGTTTTATACGTGTTTGTATTCAAATCAAACAAAATGTTACGCCTCGATTTTTTATACAAACCAATTGTAAGCCAATTAGGTAAATTATTTAAGCAAAAAAACATTTTCGCCTTTTTGCTAATTGGGTTTTTAAATGGACTGCTTCCATGTGGGATGGTTTATTTAGCATTAACGTCGGCATTAGCTACCCAAAACCTAATGCAAGGAGGGCTATTTATGTTATTGTTTGGATTGGGGACAATGCCTGCTTTATTAATGGTGGCAGTAGGAGGACAGTATATGAGTTTAGTATTTAGACAGAAGTTACAAAATTTATTGCCCGTTTTTATTTTCGGCATGGGGGTGCTTCTTATAGCGAGAGGCATGAATTTAGGGATTCCTTATTTGAGCCCAAATGTTGGCATTGGAAACGCGGTGATTTCATGTCATAATTAATATTTTATGAACAAAGAAATCATGTTACAAGAAATAGAATCATTGATTAGAACCTTTGATTTTATTCAAGAGGAACAAGCTTTTATAAAAAGAAAATTAATAGCCTTATTAGAAAAAACAATAGTCAGCGAGGATATTCAATTGGCTGAAGACTTGCATCAGCAAATTTTGAATAGGGAAACTGCAATTCAGTTATTAAGGAACGACGTATCTATTTTAAGGGTACAAGTTAAAAACAGCCATCCTGTGAATAATTTCATGGATCCGGGAAAGACAGGGGAGTGTAAAAAATTTAAGCAACAAGTTGTCTATATCGAGACGGAATTTATTGCATGGAAACATGCTGTAAACAATAAAATGGACATTCGTTTTTCCTAGTGCAATTAGCTTAATTAGTTAAATAGATTGGTTAATTTTCGATCTTCTAAGATAGTAATTTTGCCATCTTTAATCTCTATCAACTTCTCTGTTTTAAAATCACTTAATGTCCTTATTAAGCTTTCGGTGGCGGTACCTGCTATATTTGCTAAATCCTCTCTCGAAATAGACATTGAAAAATGATCCTCGTTATCCTTCGAATATTTTTTCTTCAATGTTAGTAAAGCATCTGCAACTCGCTTTCTTAAGCTATGATAAGCCAACGCTACCAATTGTTGTTCCTTTTCGGCAATATTATTTGCCAATAGCTTAATTACTTTTAAGGCTACTTCTTGATTATTGGTAAGTAGGTGCTCGAATTCTTTTCTTGGGATAATTCTGATGGAGGATTCTTCGAGTGTTTCGGCAAATTCCTCATATATATTATTCTCTATGAGTGGGATATGTCCAAAAAAGTCACCATGTGATAATAGGCTAGTGATTAATTCCTTACCACCATCACTTGTTTTATATATTTTGACTTTACCTGTTTCAATAAAGTATAATTTATTAGGGTGTTGTCCCTCGGAATACACAATTTGTTTTTTCTTGTATTCTATTACATCATGTTCCTCTAATGTTTTGTACATCTCATCCTTAGTACCCAAGTCAGAAATAATTTGATGCCAAGTATCTATTGTTTTTCCACCTTTATTTTGATGATTTTTCATCTTCTCTAATCGTGTTCTAATCGCGTTGATCAATTCTGAATCACTAAATGGCTTTGTGATATAATCATCGGCGCCCATTTCCATTCCTTTTCTTAAATCGGTTCGCTCGCTTTTTGCGCTTAAGAAAATAAATGGAATATGAAATAAGTCTGGGTTTTTACTAATTATCTGAAATACGCCATATCCATCTAGTACCGGCATCATAATATCACAAATGATTAAGTCTGGCGGGTTAGCAATGGCTTTTTCAACGCCAATCTTACCGTTTTCGGCAGTCGTTACATTGTAATTTGCTAAGGATAAGATTTCGGCCGTGTTTTCTCTAAGGTCTTCGTTGTCTTCAAT
>CALPKD020000177.1 GCA_943324055.2 Chitinophaga pinensis | reverse complement strand
TAAACGATGTTTGGCATAAAAGTTCTAGCGGAACGGGAACTGATATTGATAAATTTGGAACTTTTTATGATGCAATCGTAAAAAAAATACAACAAAATGGTGCTAAAGTGGTGCTTGTGACCCCTGCAGCAATTGGAGAGCGGAATGACTATTCGAATGCACAAGACGGTGATTTAAATTTTTATAGTAAATGGATCAGAAAATATGCGCAGACCAACGCTTTGGGTTTAGTTGATTTAAGAACTATTTTTCATGAATACAGTGTAGCCAACAATCCTGAAAATAATGAAAAGGGAATATTGACTACCGACAGAGTACATTTAAATGACAAAGGAAATCAATTGGTGGCAGCTGAAATGTGGAAGGCTGTAAAGTAAGTTTAAATTTATAATGCTTTAATAAAAAGCCCCGAGACATTAAGTTTCGGGGCTTTTTTAATTTGATATATTTAAATGCATTAACTCGCTACTACTAAATAAT
The DNA here is from genome assembly GCA_943324055.2 of Chitinophaga pinensis. Taxonomy (GTDB): domain Bacteria; phylum Bacteroidota; class Bacteroidia; order Chitinophagales; family Chitinophagaceae; genus Sediminibacterium; species Sediminibacterium pinensis_F. Next base: position 3,839 of record CALPKD020000177.1, on the reverse strand, counting down.
AATTTTTCTTTCCTTTTTGAACCAACATATATTTTCCTTGTAACAAGTTGGCTTTTGTGACTTGTGTAAAGTCGGCATTCACTTTTTCTTTGTTGATGCCTAATCCTCCACCTTGCCACATTTTACGTGCTTCACCCTTACTTGGGAATATCTGTGTATCTGCTAATAAATTGATCAAATCATACCCTGCGTCCATTTGACCCATTGTTACATTCACAGTAGGTACTCCTTCCATTACTTGTAATAATTGCGCTTCACTTAATGATTGTAATACTTCGGTTGTTGCATTGCCAAACAATATTTCGGTAGCTTGAATCGCAAAAGTTAAATCGGCTTCGCTATGCACAAATTTGGTGAGTTCGGCAGCCAATTGTTTTTGTAATATTCTTTGTTGTGGTGCAGTGTCATGCTCCGTAATTAAGGCTTCTATTGTTTCAGCAGGAAGTAAGGTAAATATCTTAATCCATTTTTTTGCATCTTCATCACTTGCATTCAACCAGAATTGATAAAACTGATATGGGGAAGTCTTCTTGGCGTCTAACCAAATATTTCCTTTCTCTGTTTTTCCAAATTTTCCACCGTCTGCTTTGGTGATTAAAGGACAAGTAAAAGCAAAGGCTTCACCACCAGTTTTACGACGCACTAATTCAGTGCCGGTAGTAATATTTCCCCACTGATCACTGCCACCCATTTGAAGTTTACAGTTTTTGTTTTTATACAACCAGTAAAAATCATACCCTTGTACCAATTGATAAGTGAACTCGGTAAAACTCATTCCCGTTTCTCCTTCTAATCTTTTTTTCACGCTATCCTTACTCATCATATAATTCACTGTGATGTGCTTGCCAACGTCTCTTATAAAATCAAGAAAATTGAAATTTTTAAACCAATCGTAATTGTTCACTAATTCAGCTGCATTGGAATGGGTCGCATCAAAATCTAAAAAATGAGCCAATTGTTTTTGAACCCCTGCAATATTAAATGCCAAAGTTGCTTCGTCCAATAAGTTACGTTCTTCACTTTTCCCACTCGGATCCCCCACCATGCCTGTTGCTCCACCCACTAATGCAAATGGTTTATGCCCTGCTTTTTGTAAATGCACTAACAATAAAATAGGAACTAGGCTCCCAATATGTAAACTGTCCGAAGTTGGATCAAAGCCTATATAGCCTGAAACTTGTTCTTTTTCAAGGAGTTCCTCGGTGCCCGGCATAATGTCTTGAATCATACCTCTCCAGCGTAGTTGTTGGATCAATGTCATAGTATCTATACTTTCGGCAAAAATAACTACTAAAAAGCAATATTTTCGCATCATGAACACAACAACCCCTACAATTGGTGAAGGATCGAGAATTTTGCACTTTTTGATAGACACTATTTTGATCTATATAGTAAGTTTTATCATCTACAGATGGTGGACCTTTTATGTGTTTTTTTGGGGGTTTACGCCAATTAGATATGGCTATTTCTTTTTCACATTTACTTGGGTGTATACCTTTTTATTTGAGTGGATATTTTTACAGACCCCTGCAAAAATGATGACGGGCACCAAAGTGGTTTCGACTAATGGGGGCAGACCTAATATTGGACAATTCTTAATTCGAGCAACGGTGAGAACCACCATGATATCCATGTTTGGTTTAGCATGGAATGACCAACCCTTGCATGATACATTTTCAAAAACTGTTTTAGTTAAAACTAAAGCATAAAATCATTCCTCAATTCGCAACCCCTACTATTTTAGGGAAACGTACATTTGTAAAATTTTTTGAATGGCTAAGATTGGTATAAATATTGCAACGGGAAGTTTACAACAAGCTGAAATGATTGTTGGCATTGACTTAGGGACAACTAATAGCTTAGTGGCTATCATTCATCCTGAAACCAAATTGCCCACTGCATTAAGAGAGTTTGACGGGAGTAGTATTGTGCCAAGTGTGGTGCATTTTGACGCCTATGGAAATGTGCAAGTAGGAGAGCAGGCAAAACCCTATTTAGAATCTGACCCAAAAAACACCATCTTTAGTGCGAAGCGTTTGATGGGTAAAAGTTATAAGGACATTCAAACGCATCAAGATTTTTTTGCGTATAAAGTGATTGACGACAATACTGAAAGTTTAGTAAAAGTACAGGTGGGTAATAAATTTTATTCTCCCATCGAGCTATCTTCTTATATATTGGAAGAACTAAAAAAACGTGCTGAACATATTTTAAAAACACCCGTAACTAAAGCAGTTATTACGGTGCCTGCTTATTTTAATGACGCGCAACGCCAAGCAACACGTGATGCGGGAAAGCTAGCAGGGTTAGACGTTTTAAGGATTATCAACGAGCCAACTGCGGCTAGTTTGGCATATGGTTTGGGATTGGATCCAGCGGAGGAAAAAACAATTGCAGTGTATGATTTAGGGGGTGGGACATTTGACATTTCTATTCTTAAAATATCCAATGGAGTTTTTGAAGTATTGAGTACAAATGGAGATACGTATTTAGGGGGAGATGATTTAGACAGAGCCATTATTGAATATTGGTTAAAGCAATTTGCTATTGATAATTTAGATCAACATATTGAATTAAAACAACAATTGCGTTTAGCTGCAGAGCAAGCAAAAATTGCATTGTCCACTAAGGATGTTTTTGAAACAAAATTTGGTGGAGAAACCATTTCAATCACGAAACAAGTGTTTGAAAATTTGATACATCCTATCGTTCAAAAAACAATCAACTGCTGCACGAACGCTATGCGGGATGCGGGTTTGAAAGCCATTGATATTAATACAGTATTAATGGTAGGCGGCAGTACAAGAGTTCCTTTAGTAAAACAAACCGTAGCCACCTTCTTTAACCAACCCGTTAATGATAGTGTGAATCCGGACGAAGTAGTTGCCTTAGGTGCAGCAGTGCAAGCCGATATTTTAGCAGGAAATAATGTATCCATGTTGTTGTTAGATGTAACGCCATTAAGTTTGGGTATTGAAACGATGGGTGGATTGATGGATGTATTATTGCCGAGAAATTCAAAGATTCCTACACAAGCAGGCCGACAATATACAACGCAAAAAGATGCTCAATCAGGAATCAATATTGCGGTATTCCAAGGAGAACGAGATTTAGTAAAAGACAATCGGAAGCTAGGGGAGTTTACTTTAAAAGGCATTCCATCTATGCCAGCAGGCCTTCCAAAAGTGGAAGTGACTTTTTTAATTAATGCGGATGGAATATTACAGGTTAAGGCCAAGGAGCTTAGAAGTGGAGTTACGCAAAGTATCGACATCAAACCTCAATATGGCCTAACCGATGACGAAGTGGAACAAAGATTATTAGATAGTATTACTCATGCTAAGTCAGATATTGCCATGAGGGCTTTAGTGGTAGCAAGTACTGAAGCAGCACAATTATTAGCAGTAACTGAGAAATTCCTAGCAAAGAATGCTGTGATTTTAACGCAAGCAGAGCTTTTAGAAACGGCAGGGGCCATGCAAGCGCTACAATTGGCAATTACGATGGAGGACAAGGACTTGATACAGACTAAAACGGAGGAATTGAACGATATTTCACGCCCGTTTGCCGAACGTGCAATGGATCAAGCAATCTCTGGTGCGCTAAAAGGGAAGGACATTCAGCAGATTTAATCCATTGGTTTATAAATAATTGAGAAAATCGAGGATAAAGATTTCCAGAAATTTGGTATTTTCAAAAGGAATCCTATCTTTGCAATCCTATTTTTTCTGTGCCTTTTATGAAAATATAAAGGCTTTAAAAAATAATTTATGATTTTAAGCCCCGGATACCGGGACTTTAGTAAAAACGCCTGAGGAGGTATATATTATGTTAATTAT
>CALPKD020000176.1 GCA_943324055.2 Chitinophaga pinensis | reverse complement strand
CTCCAAATGAAAAAACTTTTGCTTCGGCTTTTAAGTCAACGCCTCCAGCAGCATTCAAAGTAATGGACCATTTATTTCGGAACCCATTGCTTTCTACCGAATCGTTACTATTGTCCAAACCATTGGACATTAATGTTCCTATAGTTGTTTGGTTCGATTTCATCCAAAAGGAAACCGTAGCATCCATATCTTTACTAATTACTACATTAGCCGATGAATCAAGTTTTAAATAGTTCGATCCATCAAAATTATAAGCAGTCCCTTTAGGAAATATATCCCAATCGGCTTTTGCTAATGTTATATGCTTGAACCTGGCAAGGTCATGTGCTATAATGCCATTCCCTTCGTCCATTGGCCAATAGCCTATCAGTCCTAGTTCGTTCCCACTAAAAACAGTATTCATATTTATAACCGCTTGTTGCATTGTAACGACTTTTTTCCAAAACCGCAAGTCATGCAAATTGCCTTTAAAGCTACCGCCACCAATTATAATTGGATTTTCATTTGTGAAAACAAGTGGCGTTGTAAATATTTTCCAGTTCTTTGCTGTGCTATTTTCGAAGATGCTTAATTTTCTTGTAGCCGCTTCATAAGAAAGTGCATAGTAATTAAAAGTACTGTCTTTTGTAATTGTGGTTATTAAGTTTTGCCCGCCAATTGTATACTTCAATTGATTATTTACTAATTGTATTTTAATTCCACCATCCTGGCTTAACAAGGTAGTAGTATCTGAAGGGCTCATGTTTTTCAACCAAAATTCAATACTAAAATCGCCAGTGGTAACAGCAGGCTTATTTATAGTTGCCGTATTATTGGTGCCATTAAAAGCTACTGAAACCTCATGCTTTAGTGGTAACTGATTCTTCTGTATTAAAAATTCAAATTTGGTTACCGTACCATTTTTTTTAACGGGTTCGTTAAAACGCAAACTAATGTCGTCCCCTAAATTTAATATCCCATTTTTTGGTGTAGGGGTACTAAATAATACCGGTGCGGTAAGGTCTACGTTGCCTACAATTATTTCAGACTCGTAAGCAGTTTGGTTAATACAAGTTGTCCGCGCGCGTAGTTCATAACTTCCGTTAGCTAACCCTTTTGCTGCTATGTCCCAAGCATAATTTACTTGCGCAGCATTGATTAATGACGTAGCACTATCGCCACCAGCTTTTGCTATATTTAAATCAGTTTGGTTTTTAAAATACGTGCTTAATCCAATCCAATTAGGAGTGCCTTTTAAACGGTAGTCTAAATTGATTTGTTTAAAATTTGCAAAATTAGCATTGTAATCTCCAAGTTTTATATTTAGAGCTAGGGTTTTAGCACTATCATAAGCATTATTCCTATTCAATAGCCAATTATTGGACGGCGTTATAATACTTACTGGAGAACAAGCTGGAATGAAAGTTGCTGAAACAAGTAAACTGTCCACTGCATTGTCGTCGCAAATAGATGCAAGTATCACGCGTATATTAGGATAACTAAATTGGTCTTGTTTTACTTTTTTTAGTGTCATGGTATATGACACAGTGCGGCCCGCTGGAATATTTATGAATGTACCATTTGGTTCAATATTTATAAGAGCATTATCCGGATTAGTACTTTGGTCGACAAGTAATTTAAAAGTAGCATCCTTGTTTATAGTACTAGTGTTACGTAATTGAAGTACAAATTCTGCATTGCGGCCTTCAAATATGCCTGATACTGAACTATTCAATACAGTTATTTCAGGAATTTCTAATGCCATTGTTGCTAATGACAATGGGACGCGTTGCGTTTCTGTAAGGTTAACAATAGGTGTTGTAGTGTTTGTTACATTTGTGTGGGTAGGATTATAAAAATGAGAAAGTTCAGCCCCTTCATAAGGACAAGAGGTTTCCCCGCCCTTGGTAACAAATATTGGACCGTTACCATCAAAAGCATTAATTACATCCACACTTAACAAATTACCTTTATCACTATCACGCAGTGTATAGCTAATATTAGAGGTCTCGTTGTTGTTGTCCCCGCTGGTGCTAGTATTTCCTGAGCCGCTATTTGTTTTAGTATCCATTTCAAAACCAGTTTCATTAAATGCTGCACCAAAAGCTAAAGCAACAGATTGGTCTAATTGTAATTGGTAGGAAAGGGTATTTGAAGTTAAGCGTTCAATTTGATACCCTTTTGTAAATGCGCCAACACCTGCATCCAATGAAATATTTTCAAAAAAGGTAGCATTCAATAAATCTTTCAATTTTTTAGCAGACGGCGATAATGTGTTTGTCGCGGGATCCTTTAAACTTTCAATAATTGCGTTTAATGAAGTTTTAAGTGAATCCTTGTTATTAAGTGCCCTGTATTTTGCCAATTCATTATTCAGTATAATTTTTCTCCAAAGGTTAATGGAAGAATTGTATGTATTTTTTGAGAGCACTCCATTCGTATTTTCAATAAGTTTTCCGCTATCGATTTGCTTAAGAATGTCTAAATATTTTGGAATGACCTCATTTAAAATATTGTATTGAGAATATACAAATAATGTTTTTTCTGGGGCTTCATTAAAGTACATTGCCTTATTTAACTTCGGATATAATACTGCATTAGCAGTGCCGTTTTTTACATTAATTGCTCTGGAAGCAGTGCCCGTAGTTGCTAAAGCCAATTGATTATAAGTTCCATAAAATTGATTGGCCGAAGAGCCGATATATAAATCGGCATCACTTCCAACCCAACTTGGGTTGTCACTCGTTGAAATGGTTTGATTAAAAGAATACGTATTAGTTACGCTATTTCCATTGGAGGAAGATTGCGCCATTGTTACACCAGTAGAAACATCATTAGTGACTTGAGTTTTCATAACAGGTCCTAAAAGTCCGCCACCTAAAGTTAGATTGAATCCAAGTGATACAGTTGCGTTTAATTCGCTGCTATTATTTTTACTAGAGGAGCTTTCTTTTGTGAAACTAAAAGATGATCCTTTTTCAATAGTTGCAGAACTTTCCGAACCCGGAGGGTCTCTTAATATAAAGTCAGGTAGTTGAGGTCCGGCTGTTACAAAAGTTTGGGTGCCATCAGCAACACCTCCCAACACAACCCCTTGCGTGTAGTAATTATTATCGATTGGCTTTTCAACACCATTTAAACTGTAACGTAAATTTAAAGTTCTTTTATATCCAGCAACAGAATCGGTATTCGGAGTGCCTCCTTTAAAACTATATATTGTTATACTAGGGTCTGTATTTGAAATTTCAAATTTTTCACTATTCTCCAATGCCAAATTATTGGTAGCAACTATCGCACCACCTTCTACAGGAACAGTACTTATTGCTGGAGCAGTTAAGCTATTGTCGTAATTGTAATATTTTTCTTGGCCTTGTATCTGAATACTATAATCGGCAAATTGAGTATACACCGGAATTGTACTTGCATTGTAAGGTAAGAGTGGCGTATAAGTATAAGTAGTTGCTCCAATTTTTATTATAGAATCAGCCGTTTGTTTTATTACATTATGCGTTGGTGTTGCGACATAGGTAAACTTTAATACTTCTTGATAAGGTTGCTTACCAGTAATTGTTTTATTGCCTTGTACAAAGGTTGGATATTGTAACGCTTTAATTGCATTAAAATTAAGGGTTTTGCCTTCCGCAAGCAGGGGTGCATTGTTGGGGTTTACACCACTTGTAAATACTAAATCATTTTGATACAACAGATACTCCAAAGGCAATAATGGTACACGAAATTCACCTGTTTGAATATGGGTCTCAAAACTAGTTCTGTATTCAGGCGTGACACTTGTTGCTCCTGCAGGCATATAGCCTAATGATATTCTTGCTTTTCCAATATTATTAATTGAGGTATAAGTAGTGTACCTCGTTATTCCATTAGCATCCGTTGTCGTGTCGGTTTTTTTACCATCAAATCCAAAACCAATTATTTGATCTGCTTGTTTGTTTCCTCCTACTATTCTTCCAACAACAAATACTTTTGTTGTGTCAATAAATGTAACTGCTTCATCTCTGTCCTCAAAAAAGTCCTGGTACGTATTTGTGTAAATAGTGTCTCCTGCAATAACTTGACTTGTTTTAGCGGGGTAACGACCTTCATATAAAAAAGTGTGGCCACTCTTATTAATAGTAATTGCGTGTTTTCCAATAGGCACTTCTATACTAAAACGTCCGTTAATATCTGTTTGTACTGGTACATTATTAGCATCAATGGCAGGCGCATTGTCAATATTTACAAAAGCGCCCGGGATTGGTATAGGAGCATAACGGACTAAGCTATCAACACCCCCCGTAGAATTTTTTACTGCCCAATATTCTCCTTTTTGATATTTTAAATTTCCCTT
>CALPKD020000175.1 GCA_943324055.2 Chitinophaga pinensis | reverse complement strand
CCAACAAAATTCCATTTTATGGCCAGAATCAAAACCGAAAAAAACGGCTCAAGAAAAGATGTAATCGTAAGTAAAGCCGCTACTCTATTTAGAGAAAAAGGGTATAAAGCAGCTAGTATGCGTGACCTTGCCGAAGCTGTTGGGGTGGAAGCAGCTAGTTTATACAACCACATTAAGTCAAAAAGCGAATTATTGCATGAATTGGTATTTAATGTTGCCAACCGATTCGTATTAAAAATGGATGAAATTGAATCAGAACCAATCAGTTCGCTTCAAAAAATGGAAAAATTATTGCGTTTTCATATCAGTGAAATGATCAACAATTACGAGGAAGTATATGTGAGTGACCGAGAGTGGAAACATTTATCAGATCCGTATTTGTCCAATTACCAAAACCAACGCAGGGTATATCGTAAGCGCATTGCCGCTATTATTGAGGAAGGCATAAGAAACAAGGAAATTAAAGCAATCGACGCACCTACTGTAGTGCTAATATTCCTTCACGCTGTAAGTGGTATTGAAAGCTGGCATAGATCTACAAAAAAAATTAATGCAGCCGAATTAGAGCAAAATATGGTCGCTATTTTGATAGATGGTTTAAAAGCGAATAAATAGAATCCAAATAGTAGGATTCGCAGTCGAAATTTGATTTCAATAAATTATAGGGCCTTCTCAATCAAATGGGAGGGCCTTTTTGTGAATGAACGCTAAATAATGCCTTAAACAGTAAGGATTACATTAACTTTGCAGATAATATTTTTATAGTGTCAGAGAAGAACAATTTTATTGATTACATCCGAATTTTTGCTCATAGTGGGCATGGCGGAGCAGGTTGCAAGCATTTCCTAAGAAACAAATTAACTGCCAAGGGTGGACCCGATGGGGGCGATGGCGGACGTGGAGGTCATATCATCCTAAGAGGGAATGCCCAATTATGGACCTTACTCCATTTACGTTATTACAAAAATGTAATTGCGCAAAATGGCGAGAATGGATCAAAAAATAAATGTACAGGAAAGGATGGCGAGGATATCATCATTGAAGTTCCATTGGGCACCATTGCAAGAGATGAGGAAACTGGAAAAGTGGAAGCCGAAATTTTGCAAGACGGACAAGAATTTATTTGGATTAAGGGCGGCCGAGGCGGATTAGGTAACTCTAATTTTGCAACACCTACTCAACAAGTTCCAGAATATGCGCAACCAGGTGAAGAAGGTTCAGAAGGTTGGAAAAATATTGAGTTAAAAGTTTTAGCCGATGTGGGTTTAGTTGGTTTCCCGAATGCAGGTAAATCAACCTTATTATCTGTTATCACAGCTGCTAAACCTAAGATTGCGAATTACGCGTTCACAACGCTTACGCCACAATTAGGAATGGTAGAATACCGAAACAACTTGTCATTTTGTATTGCCGATTTGCCTGGAATTATTGAAGGAGCTGCTGAAGGAAAAGGTTTAGGGCATAGATTCCTAAGACATATTGAACGCAACGCGGTTTTATTATTTTTAATTCCTTCCGACTCGAATGACCATAATAAAGAATTCGAAATTTTAAAACACGAGTTAGAAAAATTCAATCCTGAATTATTGCAAAAGGAATTTATTATCGCGATTAGCAAAGCAGATTTGTTAGATGAAGAATTAACTACTGCTATCGAAAACGAATTGCCTAAGAATATCCCACATATCTTTATTTCATCTGCTACACAAAAAAACTTGGTAGAACTTAAAGATCTATTATGGAAAGCATTGAATAAACCTATTTAAAAATAAGCATACCGGTTTGCTATTATTTTTTACAAATAGCCGACTATACCTCATAAAAAAAGAGTCCCAATTATACATCGGGACTCTTTTTTTATATCAACTATTTAATAGTAATTAGTGATTGTTCGATTTTGTTGCTTTGCTACGTTCATTTTCATCTAACAAAGATTTACGCATACGAACTGATTTTGGTGTAACCTCAATACACTCATCAAACTGAATGTACTCCATACACTCTTCTAAAGTATATTGGATTTTTGGAGTGATACGAACACTATCATCACTTCCGCTCGCACGGTGATTGGTTAATTTTTTCATCTCCACAGCGTTGATATTCAAATCACCTGGCTTGATGTGCTCTGCCAAAATTTGACCAGCATATACTTCATCACCTGGCTCGATAAAGAAACGACCTCTATCTTGTAATTTATCAATTGAGTAAGCAGTGGTAGTACCACCAGTTTTAGCAATCAATACACCATTGCTTCGTCCAGGAATATGACCTTTCCATGGTTTGTATTCGTGGAAACTGTGCGCCATTACGGCTTCACCAGCAGTTTGAGTTAACATTTGAGAACGTAAACCAATCAAACCTCTTGCAGGAATATCAAACTCTAAATGTTGCATAGTTCCTTTAGATTCCATGATCAACATCTCCCCTTTCTTTTGAGTAACCAAGTCGATTACTTTACCGCTAAAGTCACCAGGAACGTCCACCACTAATATCTCAAATGGCTCATGTTTTTTACCATCTATTTCTTTCACTAATACTTGAGGATTACCTACTGTCAACTCATATCCTTCACGACGCATTGTTTCAACCAATACTCCTAAGTGCAAGATACCACGGCCATAAACCAAGAAGCTATCCGCACTATCTGTTTCTTCGACACGTAATGCTAAGTTCTTTTCAGTTTCTTTCATCAAACGATCACGGATGTGACGAGAAGTAACAAACTTACCTTCCTTACCAAAGAATGGAGAGTTATTAATACTAAAAGTCATACTCATCGTAGGTTCGTCTACGCTAATAACTGGTAATGCTTCAGGATTTTCTGGGTCTGCAATAGTATCTCCAATGTTGAAATCTTCTAATCCAACTACAGCACATAAGTCACCAGAAACTACTTCTGTTACTTTACGCTTTCCCATTCCTTCAAATACATATAATTCTTTAACCTTGTTTCTCTTAATGCTACCATCTGCTTGCACTAACACAATGTTTTGTCCTTCTTTAATAGTTCCTCTTTCTACTTTACCAATCGCGATACGACCTAAGAATGAAGAATAATCCAATGAAGTAATTTGCATTTGTGTGTGTCCTTCTTTAACATCAGGACCTGGCACATATTTCAAAATACCATCCATCAAAGGAGTGATATCTTCACATTGCTCTAATGAATCATTGAACCAACCGTTTTTACCACTACCATAAAAAGTAGGAAAATTCAATTGTTCCTCTGTTGCATCTAAGTTGAAAAATAATTCAAAAACTGCATCGTGTACTTCATCAGGACGACAGTTTTCTTTATCTACTTTATTGATGATTACAATTGGTTTTAAATTTAATTGTAATGCTTTTTGTAATACGAAACGTGTTTGAGGCATTGGTCCTTCAAAGGCATCTACCAATAAACAAACTCCGTCTGCCATTTTTAATACACGTTCAACTTCACCACCAAAGTCACTGTGACCTGGGGTATCAATTACGTTAATTTTAACGCCCTTATAGTTAACTGAAGCGTTCTTACTTAAAATTGTAATCCCTCTTTCACGCTCTAACTCGTTGCTATCCATAATTAAGTCACCAGTCTCCTGGTTGTCTCTGAATACTTTAGTTGCGTGTAAAATTTTATCCACCAAGGTAGTTTTACCGTGATCGACGTGGGCGATAATAGCGATGTTTCTTATTTCCATGTACTGTTTTGAGGCTGCAAAGGTACGCCGTTTACAGTCCTAAAAAAAACAAATGGGGAAAAAGGATTGGCAAGTCCTAAATTCTTATATATATTTTATATTTATTTAATATATAACCCAATAACCAGCAAACAAACATGAACGAAACAGCAAAAGCCATTGAAGCCCAATAGGGGGTAAGATAAGAGAATCCATGCAGATAAATCCACTCAAATAAGGATTGATCCCCCATCTGAATAAGGTTTAAGCAAATAACTAAGAGCTCTGAAAAGAGGTAAATGATCAATGGATTCTTTCCAAAATCTTCAAAAAAGCTGGAAAACTGCAATTGTCGCTGCAAATCAATTCTATAAATAATGGTGCCTAGAATAATCATGTCTAATCCAACCGTCAACATAACAAAGGAACTAGACCATAATTTTTTATTTATGGGGAATTGATAATTCCACATAAATGCCAAGAAAACAAATCCAGCACCCCACATAATCAAAAGGGTTAAGCCTTCGTATGTTTTTCCTTTTTCTTGAATAAACCTGCCCACTCTAAAACCAATTAACACATTCACAATTGCAGGCAACGTACTTAGCCAACCTTCTGGGTCAAATGCGACCCCTTCGCCATGGTACATATGATTTGCGCCAATCAACCAAGTATCAAATTTAAGCACTGCGTTACCAGCTATGCTTAATGGATCT
>CALPKD020000174.1 GCA_943324055.2 Chitinophaga pinensis | reverse complement strand
TAAGGATTGCGCCAATAATACCCTTAATTTAAAGTTGCTTTGAACGTCCTTCATTAATACCTGATGCAAGTCCTCTTTTACACCCAAATCACTCAACAAACTTGCCGCATTACTTTCAGACTCATATCCACCCATTTCGCCAAATTCAGCTTCTAATTCACCTGCTCTTAAACCATCCGCTTCGGTAAAATCTTCCTTTGCATACAAAGCGTCTTTCACATGCATCACTTCCCACATACGCTTGTGCCCCATTAAAACTGTATTCAACACAGTCACTTCGTCAAATTCAAATTGGTTTTGTTTCAAAACCGCCATTCGCTCCCCAGGTGTGATTTCGACACTTCCTTTATTCGGCTCAATTTCGCCACTTAATATCTTCAAAAAGGTAGACTTACCGGCTCCATTGGCTCCAATAATACCATAGCAATTACCCTTTGTGAAGCTTACGTTTACTTCATCAAATAAAACTCTTTTGCCATAGGCCAATGTGACATTTCTAGCACTAATCATGTGTTCAACTATTTTTAAGGATGCAAAGTTAAGTTATTTCCCTTTACCAATCGGAACGTGGTGTGGCTGTGACCGAAAGGTCATCAAAAACCCCTGCAATGTATTTATAATGGGCCGAAATAGCAATCATCGCAGCGTTATCGGTACAATATTCAAAGGAAGGTAGATAGATATTGGATTTGGTTAGTTTGCCCATCTCGACGAGTCCATTTCTTAACCCTGAATTGGCGCTTACTCCACCCGCAATGCATATTTCATGTATACCCGTTTGCTGAATCGCCTTTTTCAGCTTCTTCATTAATATTTCAACAATAGTATATTGAACAGAAGCACATAAATCATTGATATTGGCTTGGATAAAACTAGGGTCTTGTTTTTGTAAAAAATATAAAACGCTGGTCTTTAAACCGCTGAAAGAATAATTCAATTCGGAAACAAGTGGCTTTGCAAATTCAAAAGCACGCGGATTTCCAAGCTGTGCTAATTTATCTAAAATGGGGCCGCCTGGATAAGGCAATCCTAATAATTTTGAAATTTTATCGAAGGCTTCCCCAGCAGCATCGTCAATGGTTTCGCCAATCACTTCTAAACTTGCTGGGCTATTGCATTTTACAATTTGAGTATGCCCGCCACTCACTGTTAAACATAAAAAAGGAAAGGCAGGACGGGGTTCGTCAATTAAGTTTGCTAATACATGTGCTTGCATATGATGCACTGATATCAATGGTTTACCGAGTGCCAATGCCAATGATTTTGCAAATTGTGCACCCACTAATAAACATCCAATTAAACCAGGCGCTTGTGTAAAAGCAACTGCATCTAATTGTAATAACCTTTCCCCATGAGATAAATTGGGAAATGCTTTTTTTAAAGATTCGTCGACCACAGGAACAATATTTTCCATGTGTGCCCGACTTGCTAATTCAGGAACTACCCCACCAAATTTTTCATGAATTGCTTGTGTTGCAATAAAATTGGATAATATTTTCCCGTCCACAATTACGGACGCAGCAGTTTCGTCACAAGACGACTCAATAGCCAATATGGTTATAGGTTTATTTGACACAATGCAAATGTAAAGCTAAATTAAATTCGACCCTTACTTTGTTCTGATTGCATCCACTGGATTCATTTTAGAAGCGATAGATGCTGGAATAATTCCAGAAATAACGCCTAAAATAATACAAATGCTTAATGCCAAAAAGATAATACTTGGCGCAATAAATATCGGGAAAGGCAATATTGCTCCTAAAGCAAGCGTGAGCAGCCAAACCAATAATAATCCCACTAGCCCACCAATAATACAAAGGAACGCACTTTCTAAAAGGAACTCATATAAGATAGTAGAACGCTTCGCCCCAATGGCCTTTTTCAGACCAATTTGGCTTGTTCTTTCTCTAACTGTCACAAACATAATATTGGCAACACCAAATGCACCAACAATCAGTGATAATCCAGCAATGGCCCATCCCCCTTGGTTAATCGCTCCAAAAACACTTTCCACTTGGTCTTTAAATTGTGCAACATCATTACAAGTAAAATTGTCTTCCTGCGTTGGACTTAGTTTTCTTAGTTGACGCATCACTCCTATTAATTCCTCCTGCAAAGCTTTGGATTGAATACCTGCCTTTGCTTGCACCATTATATATGGATTATTGTTGTCCGGATTAAAGATGGATGCATAATAATTGTAGGGAACGATTGTGGCTTTATCATAATCAAAACCACCAATCATAGAATTACCTTGTTTTTCGATAAGTCCAATCACCAACAAACGACGCCCCGAAAACGATATCGTTTTTCCTACTGCTTTTTCGGGCTTCCCAAATAATTCCGATGCAACGATGTTGCCAATTACACAATAAGGGACTCCTCTATTAAAGTCGGTTTCGTTAAAGTAACGGCCAGCACTTATATTAAAAATTTGTATGGAATTAAAGTCCTTTGTAACACCGTATAAATTCACCCCTTTTAATAAGTTTTCTTCCTGAGAAAAATTGGCATTAGTAGAAACAAAAAAAGCTACATTCGATGCTAGTGTTGCTTTTTGTTTCACCATGTCCATCTCACCTACCTTCATACTTGGGCGCTTTACAAACTTCCACCATGGGTAATCAGGCCCCCCATTATAATCCCATTTATCAATAAAAATTGTATTGTTCCCTAGCCCAGATAAATCGTTACTAATTTTTGACTTTAAACTGTCAATGGTAGCCAAAACACCAATGATACAAAATATACCAATCGTGATCCCAAACAAGGAAAGGAAAGTCCTTAACTTATTCACTCTAAGCTCCTGTAAAGCCATTTTGAAACTATTCCAAAGTATACCTAGTACTTTTATCATGACGTAAAATTAAGCCAAATGAAGGTTCCCTCTATTATTTTATGCAAGCGGTTAAAATCGGGTACAAAAAGGCAATTTATTACTATATGTAGTAAGGTATATGCACAGCTTGTTAAGGTATTTTGAATAGTTGTTCAAAATCATAAAACGTTTTACGAATAGGTCGAATTTCATCCTTACTTTTGCAGCGATTTTAAATCATGCAAATATGACGTTTAAACAAATGTTTACTTCCTCCGTGGGGAAAAAATTAATCATGGGATTCACGGGTATTTTCCTTGTATTATTCTTAATCGTACATGCTGGCTTGAATGCTTGCATTTGGGCAATGGACGGTGGAGTGATGTTTAACAAAGCTGGCCATTTTATGGGAAGTTTTGTAGTGCCGAGAATTCTAGAGATTGGATTATTTCTGGGAATTTTCTTGCATATCATTCAAGGATATATGCTGACGTTACAAAACAGAAGTAAAAGAAGTGTAGGCTACGCAGTAACCTATAAAGATGGTAGTAAATGGTATAGTCGTAGTATGGCTATATTAGGAACTATTCTTTTAATGTTCTTTGTAATTCACTGGAAACAATTTTGGATTCCTTCAAGAATCACAGGGGTGCCTGAAATGGATTTAGGCAATGGTTTTGTAGTACACAATTTATATGGAGTAATGCAAGACACATTCCAAAACCTTTATGTTGTTATATTTTATGTGATCGCTTGTATGGCATTGGCTTACCATTTAGCACACGGGTTTCAAAGTGCATTTAAAACAATTGGTGTTCATAATAAAAGATATCACGCAATCATTAGCTCCATTGGATATGGCTTTGCCATCATTATTCCATTGGTATTCGCAATGATGCCTATTAGTTTTTATTTACATTGGGTAAAATAAACTAGTTGAACAAAATAATTTAAAACGATCTTTTTAAAAGTATTAATATGTTAGATTCTAAAATACCTGCCGGAAAACTAGAAGAAAAATGGGTTGATTACAAAGGGCATTGTAAACTTGTAAACCCTGCGAACAAAAGAAAAATGGAAGTGATCATTGTTGGTACCGGACTAGCTGGCGCATCTGCTGCAGCTGCAATGGGAGAGCTAGGTTATAAAGTAAAAGCATTTTGCTTTCAGGATTCACCACGTCGTGCGCATTCAATTGCAGCACAAGGTGGAATCAACGCCGCTAAAAACTATCAAAATGATGGCGATAGCGTATTCAGATTATTCTACGACACAATTAAAGGGGGTGACTACCGTGCGCGTGAAGCGAACGTACATCGCTTAGCGGAAGTAAGTTCAAATATTATTGATCAATGCGTTGCACAAGGGGTTCCTTTTGCACGTGAATACGGTGGTTTATTAAGTAACCGTTCTTTTGGTGGTACACAAGTACAAAGAACATTTTATGCTGCTGGACAAACGGGTCAACAATTATTGATTGGTGCCTACCAAGCATTAGAGCGTCAAGTTGCCTTAGGTAATGTAACAATGTATGCACGTCATGAGATGTTAGACGTGGTAAAAATAGAAGGAAAAGCAAAAGGGATTATTG
>CALPKD020000173.1 GCA_943324055.2 Chitinophaga pinensis | reverse complement strand
CAAATGGCG
Source organism: Chitinophaga pinensis (assembly GCA_943324055.2). Taxonomy (GTDB): domain Bacteria; phylum Bacteroidota; class Bacteroidia; order Chitinophagales; family Chitinophagaceae; genus Sediminibacterium; species Sediminibacterium pinensis_F. Next base: position 4,400 of record CALPKD020000173.1, on the reverse strand, counting down.
CATGCTTTTCGCCAGGCATGGTTGCATAATCCGCTTTATTCCATGAATTTTCGTCGTGGTTACTCGTGAAATATAATCGCCAAGCTTTTTTTATAAAACTCGTATCCACTTTATCGAGCACACTATCCAATGAGCTGACATTCTTCTTGCCTGCTGCAATATCATTCATCACATGAAACTCTGGCCAACTGTATGTAGCATCAAATCCAGCTGTGTGCATTTCTTTGCTATCTGCTTCTGCTAAAAAAAATAAGTCTCTTTCCTTTTTCAGCTGAGCAATACATTTATACCAAAAAGAAATAGGAACGCTCCAGGCTACATCCACTCTAAAACCATCTATTTTAGTTTTATTGACCCAGTATTTAAAAGTATTAATCATGCTATCCTGCATTTCAACATTTGCATAATTCAATTCACGCGTGTCAGACCAATCGTCCGTATATCTTGCATTACCAAGGCTATCTCTTTCGTAAAAATTAGGATGGGATTGTAGCCAAGGGTGATCAGCTCCTGTATGGTTAGGCACATAATCTATTATCACTTTCATGCCCAATGCATGTGCTTGTTTAATTACATTATTAAAATCAGCTAGCGTTCCAAATTCAGGATTAACGCTTGTATAATCAGCCACTGCATAATAAGACCCTAAAGTTCCTTTGCGCCCTTGTTTTGAAATAGGCTGAATAGGCATGAACCAAAGTGTTTGCACACCCATTTTATGCAATCTTGGAAGGTGCTTGGCAAATGCATTAAAAGTCCCCTCCTGTGTATACTGGCGAATATTCACTTCATAAATATTACCCTGCTCCATGAAAGTTGGATGTTTCTGCTGAGCAGTTCCATTTAAACCTACAAAGACGCATAAAAAGAAAGCTACTTTTTTCATTTTTTAGCAGTTTATCGTGTTGGACAAATTTAAGATTTATAATTGGCTTAACTTTGAGTATGCTAAAAAAACTACTCACCGTTGGGCTCCTTACCCTGACCATTTTAAGCTGCAAACAGGACAAGTCCGAGAACAAGGCAGATAATCCATTGGATGGCGGTCGTTATTTTATCGAAAATTATATGAAAGGCGATTTTAAAGCAGCGAAAAATTATGTCTTAAATACCCCCGAAAACCTGACTTATTTCGATTCACTGTCTCAGCAATACTTTGGATTAGAAAAGGAAGGACGCATGCAATTAAGGTTAGCATCGATACAAATTAATGAAGTTAGCACCATAGATTCGGCATTAACCATTATTAATTACCAGAACTCATTTGACAAAATAGTACATAAACTAAGGGTGGTAGCTACCCCAGATGGGTGGAAGGTAGATTTGAAAAATTCTTATACTCCTAAATTATAGGCTAAAAAGATAAAAATTGTATATTTGCACAGTCTAAAAACAAAAAAATAATCCCAAGATAATGGAAGCACAAAAAAACACAAAAAAATACTGGATATACTTCTTTGGATGGTTAGCCATCCTGGTTACATTAATGGTTGTGTACAGAGAATTTTTCTGGTTAGCACTTCCTGGAACCGTGACTTATTTTGCAAAAGCAATGGACATTTTTTAATGACATCCTTTTAAAATATTCAAAAAAGCCTTCCCGAATTATCAGGAAGGCTTTTTTGTTTGGTGGCTATTTTATGAACAACTCACTTAAAACAACTTGGCTACTTCGTTTGCTTTATTGATTACTCCATGTAATTGAACAAATCGCTCATAAATAGAATCCAATGTAGCTGCCTTATTTAAACTTGGCACTTGCGCAATATGGATATAAAATGTAATAATAAATAGCTCATCCACACACTCACAGCTCATATCAATACTGGATTTTTCGCCAGTCCCTGATGGATCAGAAAACAAAGGGGTTAATATATCTGCAATTTCGTTTCGATATTGGCGCAGCTTCATTTCAAATAATTGTCCAATCTGAATTAGTTGAGTTTCGGTTTTATCATAGTACTCCACATCATTTAACTGAATCTTCAATTGTAAACTTATTGGCTCTTCTGATTCATTGTCAACGATATCATCAAAAGGTAAATCTTCCCCAAATACATTCAATTTGTATTCGTATTGCTCTAAAGTCAACAACAAAATTTCACACTGACATCCAATCTCTCTGTCTGGATTCTTTTCCAATAGGTTCAACAATGTATCCGTTGGCGCCGCATTTACTTTCCACTCTTTTTCCCAATTCTCGTCTTTGTAGGTATAGGTTAATTCAGTATTCATTATAATAGTTTAAAACGATTAATAATGATGCGCTTACACATTATTAATCTAAATAGGTAGCTCAAAGTTAACCAATAAATTTTTATGTTTTACCTCTAAAATATATAACCCGCTATTTTAAAAGGCTCAAAGCTGCATCCAAGTAGGTGAAATTTTCTGGCTGAAAATGATGAATTGCCTTTGTAATTTTAGATTCGCCTAATCGAACTACAACCGCATTTTTATCTTTAATAATATATACATACTGGCCAAACAATCCATTTTGCATAGACACTTTCATTCCCTTGTGATTGAGTATCCAATATTGAAACCCATAAAAATCCACTGGATTACCGTTCTCATAAGGATCTTTTAAATAACTAGCTGGTGTAGTTGCCTCGTTCACATATTTACTAGAAACTAATTGTTTCCCGTTCCAATTCCCATCATGCAAAACCAATTCGCCAAAACGGGCATAGTCACGCGCCACACCATTAAAACAACAAAATGCTTTTTCATGTTTATTATTGCCATCCAGTAACCATAATGCATCCGACTCTGCTCCCATTGGTTGCATAAACTTTTCTGATACTAATTCGGCAATATTTTTCCCGAAAGCTTTTTCAACTATAAATCCTAAAACTTGTGTATCCGCACTTCGGTATTCCCAATTTACTCCTGCAGGCTCCTTTGGCATCAACTGATCAATCATGTATTCCTCGTTGTCTCCATAATAAGCAGTAGCATTTAAACTAAAATAACCCTTGTCTTTTTCGACATAATTAGAACCGGAACTCATTGTCAACAAATCTCTGATGCGTAATTTTTCCCAACCATTTGCTTTAAAGTGAGCTACATAATTACCAACAGGTTCGTCTAATGATTTAATTTTCCCCTCATCAATTGCTACCCCAATTAATAAGGAGATTATACTTTTAGCAGCCGAAAACGAACCACTTAATGTTTTAGGGGTATAACCGTCCCAATATTTCTCATACAACAACTTACCATTTTGAATCACAATAAACGCATGTGTATTATTTGAATCGATAATTTGTAACAATGAATCAGGAATCACCCCCTTATTAAAATTAGAATCCAATGGCCAATATTGAGGATTATTCCCACTAGCTACTAAACGTGTTGGATGTGTTTTATAATCGTGAATAGTGTGCACTCCCCATTTTGCAAAATTGCGCAAATGAGATAAAGGGGGGGTGTAGGACAACCCAACTATAATAATTACTAATGCGATTACAGAGAATGCTAATTTTTTAAACATATAAAAGATAAGTTTAGATTAATTTGCGCGTCCACTGAACAGAATAGCAATTAATTTGTTATTATTTCAGTTGACAAGCGACAACTAAATTATACAATAAAACCAATACAACTGATGCTAGCTGCCCATTTTGATGAAATTATAGAAAAGCGTCGCTCCAATCGCCGTTTTGACGAAAACGTACAAGTGCCTGACGAAGTAATCAAGCGAAGCCTAGAGCGTGCAATCCTATCCCCCAACAGCAGTAATATGCAACTTTGGGAGTTTTATTGGATTAAATCCGCTGAGGAAAAAAGCAAGTACACTGCACTATGCCTTGGGCAATCGGCAGCGAAAACAGCACAACAAATAGTCGTATTTGTAACACGCAAGGACCTATGGCCAAAACGTGCTAAATGGAATTATGATAGAATAAGAGAAGGCATAAAAGGAGAACCCAATAAATTACAAAAAAGAGGATTGGATTACTATTCCAAACTAATGCCATTAGCATACCGTAGCGACTGGTTTGGTTTTTTTGCTTTTGTACGTCGAATGATTAGTTTCTTCGGAGGATTAACTAAACCATTTTACAGAATGAGTGGCAAAGCGGATCAAAGGGTCACAGTGCATAAATCCTGCGCACTGGCTGCTCAAACTTTTATGTTGTCAATTGCAGCAGAAGGTTTTGAAAGTTGCCCAATGGAAGGATTTGATGCTAAAAGAGTAAAAAAAGAATTGAATTTACCTTGTGGCGCTGAAATTAATATGATTATTGCAATTGGAAAAGGTACCGAAGAAGGTGTATGGGGACCGCGCGTGAGAGTCCCATATGAAGAGGTTGTATTTATTAAATAAGTTTTAAAAATTTGCGTATTTTAAGCACATTAGTTTATCATTCCCCCATAAGAAAAGCCCGAAATTT
>CALPKD020000172.1 GCA_943324055.2 Chitinophaga pinensis | reverse complement strand
GGAAAAAACAGTGTCTGCCATCTCGGGGTGCACAATGCCAATAGTCCACTTGTCTCCGTTTGGCTGTGTGCCCCAGGTTGTTAGGTCCCCCGAAGCATTCACTACAGCACTTGTTACGCCTGCTTCTTGCATAATTCGCTTTGCACATTCAGCGGCATACCCTTTACCAATGCCACCAAAACCAATACGCATTCCTTTCTCTTTTAAAAAGACGGTGGACTGATCCGGATCTATAATAATATTTTTATAATTTATTAAGCGAACACTTTTTTTTGCAATTTCTTTTGTTGGCAAGGCCGTCATGGTGGTATCAAAATTCCATAAACTTTTATCCACTGACCCATACGTTAAATCAAAAGCACCTTGTGTAACATTTGAAATTTTTATAGCTCTTGCGATAAGCGCGATTGTCTCCTTACTTACTGTAACCGGAACCACCCCTGCGTTCTCATTGATTCTATTTGTTTCGCTATCTGCGCCATAGGTGGTTAATAGTTTTTCAATTCTTTGAATTTCTTTTACCCCTAATTCAATCTTTTCATTTGCCCATTGTTCATTGTCTCCAACCACTGTTATTTCAAAGTGGTTGCCCATTAGTTTCATCGCTTTCTTATATAGGGCTAATTGAGCCATGCGCTTATTAAGGTTGAACAGTACGTTGAATATCTTCAATAAAATCGGGTATAGAAGCAGGAAACCCTTCCCAGTTTTTTAACATTTTTCCATTTTCATCTAATAATACCGTTAATGGAAATGCTCCTTTATAATTATATTTTTCAGCTAAATCATCATTCGATTTTTGTTGCTCCTTTGAAAGTTGATTTTTTTTATACCTAGGAAAATCGGCATTTAATAAAACCATTTTTTCGCCTGCTATTTTTATAAAGTCTGGCGTTGTAAATACTTCCTTATGCAGTTTAATACATGGTCCACACCAATCAGAGCCGGAAAAACTTAACAAAATAAACTTGTGCTCCTTTTTTGCAGTAGTAAGTGCCGTTGAAAAGCTAGTTCCCCAATCCTGTGCAAAAGCGGAAAAAAAAGTGGAGATAAAAAATAAAAGAGAGAATGTGTATTTCATACAGATAGGTAAAATGATCTACGGCAAATATCGTTTAAGTTAGATATATTAAAAGTAAGTACCGGGATTTTAACCTTTTAATATCATAAGCTTCCGGTACACATGAACGGTAGTTAGTTGCGGGGGCTACTGCATAAAAGAAGGCAGTAACATTAGTTTTACTGCCTTCAAATAATTTGTTGACTTATCCAATGCTAACCGACTTATACTTTTTTGTTTTTACAAGTAGGTGCTAAATGTGTTATTTTAAATAAGTTTTAAACCAATCAAGGTGACTGTTAAAACGATGAACAATATAACTAGGCACTCTAACGCCATGGTTTTGATTTGGATAAAGTATTAAACCTGTGGGAGTGCCTACCGATTTAAAGGCTTGGTACATTTGCTCCGCTCCAACAACCGGCACATTAAAATCGGCTTGGCTTGCCATAAATAATGTTGGAGTCTTGATTTCTTTAACCTTAAAAAACGGATAAGACACATCTAACCATTTTTGAATGTTCTCCCAAGGCTTTCCTAATTCTGGCTCATATTGAGCAATGTATTGATCCGTTCCGTAAAAAGACATCATCAATGAACCACCAGCTCCACTCACTGCCGCTTTAAATCGATGGTCTGTAGCAATGGTATAGTTCGTTAAAATACCACCATAGCTCCATCCCGCGATTGCTAATTTTGTAGGATCCGCAACTCCAATCTTTATAAGATAATCCGTTATTGCAATAATATCTTTTACCTCTTTGTTTCCCCAGTCTCCCGAAATAGATTTTGTGTATTCAGCACCTCGTCCACTACTACCTCTATAATTTACACCCACAACAGCATATCCTGCAGCTGCGTAAATTTGCCTAGTTAAATCAAACGAATATTCATCTTGTGCAACAGGTCCTCCGTGAATAAATAAAAGTAGCGGTTTTTTAGTAGCATTACTGTCTGCTAAATATAAAATGCCATTTACTTTATTATTATCACTCGATACTGCACTAATTCCTTTTACAAAAATTTTATTAAAACTAGCAACAAATGCATCTTGAACATGTGTTAATCTTTTAAATCCAGTTCCTTCTCCAATAAAAATCTCATTGGGTAAATTTGGAGTACTAAATAAAGCAACCATTTTGCCTTTCTCGTTCATATCTAAGCTACTATAAGCGCCAACTTCATTTGCAAAAAATTTAACCGTGCCACTTAATGCATCTACCAAAACAAGGCTTTGGTTTCGATCTTCTTCCGATGAAGCAATAATACCCTTGCCGTCTGCAGTCCAATTAATATTATCTAATGAACGATCATATTTTAATGTTAACATTTTTACTGCCTTAGTCTTAAAATCAATCACGCCCAAGTGCTGTAAGTCATACATATTAAAGTTATCCTCAGAACTAGATCTTAAAAAAGCAATCCTTTGATTGTCTGGGCTAAACTTTGGGGCGTGATCTACACCTTTAAAGTTTGTTAATTTTATTGGGGGTTCTGTTGACCAAAGCTTTAAAACAAAAACGTCTGTATTTGAATTTTGATCTGCATTGTCCGTTACGTTACTTGCATAAGTAATCCAGTTCCCGTCACTACTAACATCCACTTCTGATTCATTGTAATTACCCCTTGTTAAGGTGTCTAATTTTTTAGTTGTAATATCAAAGGCATAAATATGTGATTTGCGATTGTCTAAATACCCTTCTCCATCTTGCTTGAACTTATATCTATCAATCTCATATGGTTTTCTCACTTTTGATTTTGCAGAATCCGCATAATTAAAATCCTTAATTACAAAAATTAATTTTTTACCGTCATTCACCCAATTATAAGATTCGATTTCTGCTTTGATATGAGTAAGCTGTACTGGCTCCCCGCCTCTTCGGTCCATTAAAAATAATTGACTTCCTTCCTCTACTTCTTTTCCACTTGCTAAAAAGGAAATGTATTTTCCGTCAGGACTCCAATTATAACTGGAAACCCCTTTTGTTTGTTCAGTCAGACCAACTGTTTCTTTACCATCGGCACTAATCATATATAACTTAGACGTGTATTTATCTTTTAAAGAATCTACTGTAGATAAATTATACAATACCCAACTTCCTTCAGGAGAAATTTTCGGACTGCCCACACTTGAAAGATGGTACACATCATTTGGTTGTAGGTTTCTTAACTTAGTGGTTTGTGCAAAATTTAGGATGGGCAATAACAGCATCGCTGCAATTGGGTACAATTTACTTTTCATAATGAATATTTTAAGAGGCATTTGGATAAGCTAATATAATGAAAAAGGGCAGTATAGAAATACCGCCCGATTAACGATTGCTTGCCAAAAAAGCTGTCATAGATGGGATCGAACCATCGTAGAGGGTTTTGCTGACCCCTGCCTCTCCACTCGGCCACATGACAATATCTTTAATCACTTATTTAAAAGTGAATTAGTACTTGATTGTAACTGTATTAATTTGATAAGTGAAATAGAAATGGTATCCATGTTTTTTTATTTTGACTTTGTCCTCATCGATTTGCCACCGCGGAGTTACTGACTCTCGGTTGGCACCCACTAAAGGATTCTTGATGACAAGGCAAATGTAAGGATTTATTCAATAAAGTCTATCTTTTTAATAGACTTTATTGAATAAATTTTAATTAATTGTTAATCAATATTTTATAAATAATATAAATCTGACTATACAAGGAAAATTTAAATATTACTAATAAACACCCCTTTTAAGCCTATTAATTAGTGGTAACTTCATTTTAAGCATAAAAAGACCAAATGGATTTTTCATTATACACTTCTCCATTACTAATAATCATCTTTTTAATCGCAACCATTGCAATTTGGGTGAGTGGCATTAAATTGACAAAAGCGATTGATGCTATTACTACACATTACAATTTAAGTGGAGCATTTGGTGGTATGGTTTTTCTGGCGATAGTAACCAACCTACCCGAAATCGCAATCACTGCGGTTGCAGCTTACAAGAGAGACTATGACATCGCGATTAGTAATTTGTTAGGGGGTATCGCCATCCAAACCGTAGTTTTAGTTTTGATTGATATTTTCGGCGTTGGGAGATCCGCACCGCTCACCTTAAAAGGGCACTCAAAAATATTAATCATCGAAGGTGTATCTCTAATTTTTATTTTGTGCGTTGTAATTATTGCAAATCAATTTTCAGCTAATATTTTATATTTCAGAACTACTCCATTTGAATGGATTATTTTATTTATTTGGTTAGGCACCATTTTATTGATTTCTAATTTAACTACAAAACGAAAAAAAATTAAATTGAACGAAGATGAATCACATCTTCGACTCCCAAAAAATAAATTCAAGGGTTCTATTCGTGCAGCATTTATAGTGTTAATTGTAGG
>CALPKD020000171.1 GCA_943324055.2 Chitinophaga pinensis | reverse complement strand
TTTACGCCTACCTAGGCTACGCAGAGTGTACGTGTGGGAGTTGCCTGTTCGATTTTACCATTGGCTGAATGCCGCAGTGATCCTTACATTAATTGCTACGGGTTTTTATATCAATAACCCTTTGGCATTAATGAGTCAAAAAGAAGCTTCGCAGGTGTACACGATGGGCTGGGTTCGTTACGTTCATTTTGCTGCTTCTTATTTATTCTTTTTTAATTTTTTGTTTCGTTTATATTGGGGTTTCGTTGGGAATAAATATGCGAATTGGAAACAATTTATTCCAACATCAAAGCGATTTTTTCAAGAAATGTGGACGGTATTTAAAATCGATATATTGATGTTAAAGAAGGACGGAAAAGAACAACACCACATAAGTATTGGACACAACGCAATGGCAGGCTTCATTTACTTGTTAACTTTTATTGCATTCGCTGTTCAATGTTTGACAGGATTTGGTTTGTATGCGAATATGGGTGGTTGGTGGTTTCCACGCATGTTTGCTTGGGTGCCTTCGATGTTTGGAGGTGATATGTTTACTAGGGAGATTCACCATTGGACCATGTGGTTTTTTATATTATTTGCTGTTATACATGTTTACTTAGTATTCTATCATGACTATGTGGAAGGCCGAGGAGAAATAAGTAGCATGGGCGGCGGATGGAAATTTATTGAAGAAGAAGTTTTTGAAGAAAAGAAATACCATACACCTAACCCACGTAAAAAGCATTAATTAGTGAAAGATCCAAAAAACAAGATCCTAATTCTAGGAATAGGTAATTATTTAATGGGAGATGAAGGCATAGGTGTTCACCTTGCCGAAAGGCTTGCATTAGAAGTGTTACCCGAAGGGGTTGATGTGGTGGATGGTGGCACTGGGGGATTTCACCTGTTAGAATATTTTGAAAGCTATCCAAACGTTATTTTAATTGATGCGACATTAGATACGAACCCAGTTGGAACCATTCGAAAAATAAAGCCTAAATTTTCGATGGATTTTCCACAAGCTATGAGCACGCATGACATTGGTATGAAAGACTTGGTGAATGCCTTGCAAATATTGGGCACCATGCCTGTAATAGATTTATTTGTAGTGAGCATTGAAAGCATTCAACAGCAAGGGATTACGCTTACTCCCGAAATCGAATCCGTGTTACCATTATTAATGGATAAAGTAAAAACACTCATGTACGAATTATTGGTAACAGAAAAAGTATTAAATTAGGATAACGATTTTTTACAATTAAACCACTTGCGATGCCAACCGTTAAGGACATTATTAGCACCAAAAATAGAAACCTGATTACGGTTAATAATACAACTCCTGTTATTGATGCACTTAAAATTATGGCTGCTGCAAATATTGGCTGCTTGGTTGTTTTAAAGAACGATCAGTATGTTGGTATTTTTACAGAGCGGGATTATGCAAGGAAAATTGTGTTGGAAGGCAGGGCCTCCAACACCACTAGTGTGGACGAAGTAATGGCGACCGACTTGCCACATTTAAAAACGACCGACGCGATTGAGCATTGTAGTTTGTTAATGTCTGAAAAAGGATTAAGGTATTTACCCATTTTCGAAAACCATGTTTTATATAATATTATAAGTCAAAGTGATATTATCAAACACACAATCGAATCCCAGAAAAAACTCATCGAACATTTACAGGACTATATGAGTTTAAAATAGCTATCAATTTATTTAGGTACTTGGCGGAAACCATTCTGCAAACTTTGTCAAATCTACATTTCCTCCCGATAAAATAATACCTACTTTTTTACCTTTGAATAATTCCTTATTTTTTATAGCAGCAGCGAATGGCACTACACAGCTCGGTTCTACAATAATTTTCATTCGCTCATATATTAATTTAAGTGCCGATTTTATCTCCTCGTCAGACACCAAGAATATAGTTGTAACATGTTCTTTAATAATTGCCAAAGTTCTTTCACTCAGCGTTGTAAGTAAGCCATCCGCAATGGTATTTATAAATGGGGCTTTTTCGACTTTACCGGTTTGAATACTTAATACAGCATCTGCTGCACCTTCTGGTTCGCCTGCATATACTTTTAAATCTGGTTTATAATAGTATGCTCCCATGCAAGTGCCGGATAGTAAACCGCCCCCGCCTACTGGTGTAATCACCACCTCTAAATCGGGCACTTCCTCAATGAATTCTTTAACACAAGTAGCCTGCCCAATAATCACGTCATCATTATCATAAGGGTGAATAAACGATGCGCCAGTTTCGGCTACTACTTTATTTAATGCTGCTTCACGTGCTTGCTGATTGGGCTCGCATATAATTACTTCTGCACCGTAGCCTCTAACAGCATTTACTTTTACTTGTGGAGAGGAACTTGGCATTACGATATAAGCCTTTATTCCCAAGGTTTTTCCGGCAAATGCTAATGCTTGTGCATGATTGCCAGACGAATGTGTTGCAATCCCACTTTTCAATTGAGTAGGGGTTAAATTTAGCGTAGCGTGCATCCCCCCTCTTATTTTAAATGCACCGATTTTTTGGAAGTTTTCACATTTAAAATAAAAATCAATTCCTGTCAGCTCATTTATACTTTGATTGGTGAGTACAGGTGTTTTATGAATATAGGGTTGGATTAATTTTTCAGCACGCTCAATGGCAGCTTTTGTTATTTTCATATAATATATTTATTAAATAAGAAGTTTTAAATTAGTATAATGTGCTTTTAAGGAGTAATATTTTCATTATTAATATATTATTAAATTATATTATAAATTATTTTTTCAAAGGAACGTATATACTTTGATTAACTAATTCATTAATTATGATCAATATTAATCAACATTTACTCCAAAATTTATAAAATATGGGGGTTAATCATAATTTAATTGTTAAGAATATCTTAATTTCAGTACAAATGTTAATCAAGACTTAACACCTTTTAACAAAAATCAAATCAAGTATGAAAAAAATCTTTTTATGGAGCCTACTTGCATCGTGTCTTATTACGAGCACTGCAATGGCTCAAAATGTTACCGTTAAAGGTAAAGTGACCGATGAAAGTGGCAATGCAATCGCATCAGCTAGTGTTGTTGTGAAAAAAACTAAAGCAGGAGTTAACGCCGACGGACTTGGTGTTTTTTCAATTAATGCACCAGCTAATTCAGTTTTAGAAATTGTAGCTGTTGGCTTTGAAACAAAGCAAGTGATAGCAAGTGCAAACTTTTTAAACATTGTTTTAAAAGTAGACGTCAAATCACTTTCTGAAGTAATCGTAACAGGATTCGGTGGTGCTCAAATTAAAAGAGAGCTTACCGGAAACATTGCGCGTGTAAAAGGAAAGGACATTGAATATATGCCTACACCAAGTGTGGATGCTGCCTTACAAGGTAAAGCTGCAGGTGTATTTGTAAATAGTCAATCAGGTAAATTAGGACAAGCAGTAACTGTAAGAATTCGTGGTAATTCATCAATCAGTGCAAGTAGCCAACCTTTATATGTAGTGGATGGTATTCCAATTACTTCAACAGATCAAAGCACTTACGGTGGTGAGATGAATCCTTTAACAGATTTAAACCCAAATGATATTGAGTCAATTGAAGTATTGAAAGATGCATCGGCTGGAGCAATCTATGGTTCTCGCGCTGCAAATGGTGTGGTGTTGATTACTACTAAAAGAGGTAAAGCAGGAAAAACACAAGTTACTTTTAACGTTCAATCAGGTTATTCTGAAGCAACTAAAAGAGTGAGAATGTTAAATTCAAAAGAATATGCTGAACTCGCTTTAGAGTCTGCAAAAAATGCAGATGCTCTAGATGGCTATGAAATTACTGACCCTTCAAGTAGCACTGCTTATGTAAAAGATTATATGGACTACCATAGTTTTGGACAATGGTCTAAAACACCGAACGTATCTTACGATTGGCAGGATCAAGCTTTCCAAAAAGGACAATACAATCAAGCGGATTTACAAATTAGAGGTGGTAACGATAAAACAAAATTCTTTACCTCTTTCCAAAATTTAGATCAAGTTGGAACAATCGTTGGTAACAACTTACAAAGAACAACGGGTCGCTTAAACGTAGATCAAAAAGCAAATGATTGGTTAGATTTAGGCGTTTCATTGAGTTTGTCTAGAACGTATAACAGACGTTTACCAGGTGATAATGCATTCTCTAATCCATTGCAGGCGGCAGCTTTATTGCCAATGTCTCCTTTTAAGGATCCTACTACAGGATTGCCTATAGGAACGCCTCCAGGTGATCAAAACGTTGGTTTATATTTTAATCCAATGATTCAAATTCAATATGCCAAATATGCACAAGATGTATACAGAACTTTTGGTAATACTTATTTGAAAGCTAAAATTTTACCGGGCTTGACATTTCAATCTGAATTTGGTTTAGACTTCTTAAGTCAAAACGAGGAAAGATATTATCAAACTCAAACAGTTAGAAACACAAGTTCTTCAACTGG
>CALPKD020000170.1 GCA_943324055.2 Chitinophaga pinensis | reverse complement strand
CTTAGGAGCAGCTTTTTTAGCAGCTTTCTTAGGAGCAGCTTTTTTAGCAGCCTTCTTAGGAGCAGCTTTTTTAGCAGCCTTCTTAGGAGCAGCTTTTTTTACGACTTTCTTAACAGCTTTTTTAGGAGCAGCTTTTTTAGCCGCTTTTTTTGCAGTTGCCATGTTTTTTAGATTTAATGGTTAGTAAATATGCACTAAAAGTAAAAAACTTTTTTAATAACTACAAAACTTTTTTTTAAGCCATTACTTCGACAGGAGCAACAGAGACTGTAGTCTTGTTATTTCTTCCCTTCTTAAATTCAACAACTCCGTTAGAAAGTGCGAATAAAGTAAAATCAGAACCTAAACCTACATTCTTACCAGGGTGGTACTGTGTACCTCTTTGACGAATGATAATGTTGCCAGATATAGCGGGTTGACCACCATATATCTTTACGCCTAAACGTTTGCTGTGGGAATCACGGCCGTTTTTTACGGATCCTTCCCCTTTCTTATGTGCCATAGTATATTCTTTTTACGAATGTTATTTACTAGAACGCGTCGCTAATTAGGCGATGTTCTCGATTTTGATTTGAGTATAGTGCGTTCTGTGACCGTGCTTCTTACGGAAACCTTTTCTTCTTTTCATCTTAAAAGCGATCACTTTGTCACCTTGAACTAAATCGTTCAAGATTTCAGCTTTCACTGTTACTTTACTCGTAAAAGAGATACTTCCGTTGTTATCAACAAACAATACGTCGTTAAATTCAACTTTATCTCCCGTTTTACCTTGCAAGTGAGGCACGTATAAGCTTTGTCCGGCTTCTACTTTAAATTGCTGTCCTGCGATTTTTACAACTGCTAGCATAAATGTCCAAAATTAGGACCGCAAAGGTAATTATTTTTATGCCAAAATGCAAGAAATTCTCAAAAAATATAATTAATCCCAATTTTAAGGCAAAAACACTTGAACTTCAACGAAATACTTAATTTTGTCAAGTAGCCAAATGCTACTCAGTTACCGCGTATGTTTAACCTCAAATCGTTACTTGCTAAGCCATTTGCTCACATTGTAAATAGGCAAATACAAAGAGACATCCAAAATGCAGTAGCGGACCAGCAACGCATTCTAAATCAATTGATTAAGATAGGGAAATCCACCCAATTTGGGAAAGATCACCAAATGGATCAAGTGACTGATTATATTACTTATAAGCAAGCAGTACCTATTAGAGATTATGAAGGATTAAGGACTTATATCGATAAAATTAAAGAAGGAGCTCAAAATGTGCTTTGGAGAGGCCGGCCTATTTATTTAGCTAAGACGAGCGGAACAACGAGCGGAGTAAAATACATTCCGATTACCAAGGACTCAATAGGTAATCATATTAATGGAGCCAGAAATGCCATACTCTCTTATATGTATGCTACTGGAAACACAGAGTTTGCTGGCGGGAAGATGATATTTTTAAGTGGGTCACCTGAATTAGAAAGGGTTGGCGGAATTCCAACTGGAAGGCTTAGCGGGATTGTGAATCACCATATTCCTAAATATTTGAGAGGCAATCAGCTCCCAAGTTACGAAACCAACTGTATTGAGGAGTGGGAGGAAAAGTTGGAACAAATAGTAGGAGAAACGAATGGTAAAAACTTGACTTTGGTAGGTGGAATCCCTCCTTGGATGCAAATGTACTTTGATAGCATCGTTCAAAAAACGGGAAAGCCAGTAAAAGAAATCTTTCCGAATTTACAAGTGCTAGTGCAAGGGGGGGTGAACTTTGAACCCTATAAGTCTAAATTATTCGAGACCATTGGCAAAGAAATTGATACGATTGAATTGTTTCCTGCAAGCGAAGGTTTTTTTGCTTTTCAAGACACTCGGGATCAACCAGGATTATTGTTAAATACCAATAGCGGCATTTTTTACGAATTTATTCCATTGGCCGAAGTGCATAATGACCATCCAACACGTTTAAGTTTAGGGCAAGTTGAATTAGGTGCTCAATATGCATTAATTATAAATAGCAATGCAGGACTTTGGGGGTATAGCATTGGAGATACCATAAAATTTGTGAGCTTACAACCCTATAGAATTATTGTAACTGGACGAATCAAGCATTTTATATCTGCTTTTGGAGAGCATGTAATAGGGGAGGAAGTGGAACAAGCCTTGTTAAAAGCAACTGGCCAGCTAAATGCTTCTGTGGTTGAATTTACGGTGGCCCCTTACATTCAAAAAGGGGAAGGGAAAAGCTATCATGAGTGGTTTATTGAATTTGATAAAGCACCTACGGACATGATTGCATTTAGTACACTATTAAATGATTTGATGAGTGAAAAAAACGTGTATTATCAGGATTTAATAGTGGGTAATATTTTGGAACCATTGCATATCACACCGCTTCAAAAAAACGGGTTTATTAACTATATGAGAGCACAGGGAAAGTTGGGAGGTCAGAATAAAGTACCTAGGTTAAGCAATGACCGCCAAATTGCGAACGATCTTGCACAATATAAAGCGCATTAAATAAAATAATAGCGTATTTTTAAACCCTAAGTAAACAAATTGGATGAAGCAAAAAAGAATTGCCATTTTTGGGTCAACAGGTTCCATAGGAAGACAAACATTGGAAGTCATTGCGGCGCATCCTGAATTGTTTGTAGCCGAAATATTAACGGCACATTCTAATGATTCATTATTAATTGAGCAAGCATTACAATTTGTTCCCAATATTGTGGTCATCGGGGATATTGCAAAATATGCGGTGGTCAAAAAAGCATTGGACGGCAAACCGATCAAAGTATTTGCAGGAGAAGAAGCATTAGAGCAAGTTGCTGCGATGGATTGTTATGATTTTATGATGGCAGGCATTGTAGGTTTTGCAGGATTAAAGCCAACCCTTACTGCAGTTCAAAATGGCAAGGCCATCGGATTAGCCAATAAGGAAACATTAGTAGTCGCTGGAGAGATTGTAATGCGCATGGCTAAGGAAAATAGAGCAGCCATTATTCCAGTGGACAGTGAGCACTCTGCTATATTTCAATGTTTAGTAGGAGAAGAAAACAATCCAATTGAAAAAATAATATTAACCGCAAGTGGGGGTCCTTTTTTAGGGAAGAAACCCAACTTTTTAGTGAATGTGAAAAGAGATCATGCATTGCAACATCCTAACTGGGCTATGGGTGCGAAAATATCTATTGACTCTGCAACCCTTATGAATAAAGGGCTGGAGATGATCGAAGCAAAATGGTTATTTAATTTAGCGCCATCGCAAATTAAAGTAGTGGTACACGCGCAAAGTATTATTCATAGCATGGTGCAATTTGAAGATGGAAGTATCAAAGCACAAATGGGATTGCCAGACATGAAATTGCCAATACAATATGCAATGGCATTCCCCCAACGTTTAGCCAACAAGTTTCCTAGGTACATGTTTGATAAGCCCAATGTGTTAACCTTTGACGAACCAGATGTAAAAACATTTCGAAATTTACAATTGGCAACCGATGCTATGAACAAAGGAGGTAATGCACCTTGTGTATTAAATGCTGCGAATGAAATAGCAGTATATGCGTTTCTAAAAAACCGAATTGGTTTTTTAGAAATGACCGAATTAATTGAAAGAACTTTAGAGCGAATTGAATTTATAGCAAATCCAACATTGGATGATTATTTTGAAACAGACGGAGAGGCGCGCAGTTTTGCAGCATCTCTAATACAATTATAAAACTATGTATATCTCAGCAATTGATTTGGCATCTATCGGTGTAAAAACAGGACAGTTTATTTTATCTTTTTCTATATTGGTTGTTTTGCATGAGCTAGGACACTTTATTCCTGCTCGTTTATTTAAAACAAGAGTGGAGAAATTTTATCTATTCTTTAACCCTGGATTTAGTCTTTGGAAAAAGAAAATTGGAGAAACAGAATACGGGATTGGTTGGATTCCATTTGGTGGGTATGTGAAAATAGCTGGCATGATTGACGAGAGCATGGACAAGGAACAAATGGATAAAGCACCTGAGTCTTGGGAGCTAAGATCTAAGCCAGCGTATCAAAGATTAATTGTAATGCTAGGAGGGGTTATTGTAAACGTACTTTTAGCAATTGTAATATTTATCGGTATTGGCTGGTATTGGGGGGAAGATTATTTGCCTGCAAAAAATGTTACTTATGGTGTACATGCAAGTGATTTGGCAAAAACGGTAGGCATTCAAGATGGAGATATTGTTGTTTCGTTAGACAATAAAGAATTAGAAAACATCGCAACATTGGAATCTAAATTGGTCTTGAATAATCCAAAAACAATCGACGTAAAAAGAGGAGATAGCATTATTTCATTACCAGTGCCTGCTACTTTATCATCTTCTTTGGCTAAAATAAAAAAGACAACTCCTTTTATAACAATACGCGTTCCTGTGATTATTGATTCTATTGGAAAAGGTTCAGTTACCATGAATGGTCCTTTTCAAAAAGGAGATACCTT
>CALPKD020000169.1 GCA_943324055.2 Chitinophaga pinensis | reverse complement strand
TACGTCCTACGGTTTGATTAGTACCATCAACAATGTACCAGCCATGTTTAACGGTAGCCGCGTTGGCGTGCTTCGTGGTGAAATGTAGTTTACTCATAATTCTTTTGTTTTAATGAGGCTGCGCTATCCCGCTAGCCATAAATTATCCCCTTTGTTTAAGGGAGAGCAAAGGTACGAGGGGATTTTGGCTTTTCCCAACAATCCAAGGACTCTTTTTAACACGTAAGTCTATAACATATTGATTATCAATAATAATTTTGTATCTTAATATTAATGATACTAAATAGGTGCTGAAAATCAATGGGTTAGGAATTGGCTTGTTTGGGCTATTTGGGGTGTTTTAGCCTATAAATTGCTATTTCTGACCTATTTTTAGGGTCACTTATATATATGTATCAGAAATTTCAAGCAACGCAAATTTTTACCGGGACCGAACTATTACAAGACCAATTGGTTTTAATCACCAAACAAGACGGAACAGTGGAGGGAATTGTTGGGCTAGAAGATGCGGGCGACGATATTCAAAGTTTTGAAGGAATACTTACCCCTGGTTTTATAAATGCACATTGCCACTTGGAACTTTCTCACATGAAAGGAATGATTCCTACGGAAACGGGGCTGAATGAATTTGTAAAACAAATTGTATCGATGCGTAAAGTAGAGGAGGGGCTCATTCAAGATGCCATTGCGCACGCAGAGCAAGAAATGATTGCAAATGGAATTGTTGCCGTGGGAGATATTTCTAACACAACCGACACCCTTGCACAAAAAGCAAAAAACAATTTAGCGTATTACAACTTTGTAGAAATTTACGATTTAGATCCATTGCGCGCACCCGAAAAAATTACCGCAGGACTTGCAGTGCAAAAACAATTTGCAGATGCCGGTTTGCTCGCTTCCCTTATTCCACACGCACCTTACTCGGTTACCTTTGCATTGTGGAAATTACTTACTGCACATTTTGGGTCGCACACCATTACCATGCACAACCAAGAGACACCTGCCGAAAATGAATTTTTCGAAAACAAAACAGGTGACTTTTTAAATATGTACAAACGTGTCAATGTAGCATTGGACTTTTTTCACGCAACAGGATTATCTAGTTTACAATCAGTACTGCCGTTTTTTAAAAAAGCAACAACTAGTATTTTAGTACACAATAGTTTTACCACCGCCGAAGATATTAAAGCAGTTGAAAAAGAGATGCCTAATACGTTTTGGTGTTTATGCCCTAACGCAAACCAGTACATTGAAAAAACAATGCCTCCAATTGAACTTTTGCAAAACAACCAGGCAAACATTATTATTGGCACTGATAGTTTAGCAAGTAATTGGAGTTTGAATATTTTAGATGAATTAAAAACGATTCAAAAGCACAACCCAAGTATCTCATTAGCCGAAATGCTTACATGGGCTACAATCAACGGAGCACATGCTTTACAGATGGATAAGACATTGGGTAGTTTTGAACTAGGAAAGAAGCCGGGTGTGGTATTAATTGAAGGATTATCCAATATTGGAAACTTACTACACACAAGTAGTTCCAAAAGAATTTTGTAACTTACAAGTACAATTAAACAACATGACTTTTCCAATCTTATTTGGCATCCTTGCAATTATAATTATCATGTATCGGCGCCATAGACGAAACAACGATTAACCTTATATTCAAAAGCAAAATGCCCCCAAATTTGGGGGCATTTTGCTTTTGATCACTTTGAATAATTTCAGAATACTCATTATTTAGCTTTTACATTCTTTGCCTTTTCTAATTCATCTAATTGAGTTTCCAAATACGGGATGCCAAAAATATGTGTCCATCCAAATACTCTTAACCCGTTCGTGATTTTCCAAATGGCTTCTCTTCTAAAACTTTCCTTATCATCTGGCAAATGACTTACTTTTTCAAGTCCTTCTGCCAAATCCTTTTGCGTTTTGTAATCCTTGATCTCAATTGGTAGCTTATCTGTAATTAAATACTTTGCGCGCACCATTGCTTCTGTTAAAAACGATTTATCTTTTGTAAACTTATAGCCTAAACTTAAGCCATGAATAGTTGATAAATAAGATTCCATTTGATGGTTAATCGAAGGATTGTCCCTTTGCCAAGTTACATGTGTAATTAATGCTTTCTTGACATTTTCATCTCCAGTCATTTGTAAGTACTTATACAAACCATGTGTGATGTAGTTTTGAGAATAACCATACCTGTCTATCACTAAATTTCCTCCTTGGTCTGTATTTTTTTGAAGCTCCAACATAATACCTACTCTATCCTTTAGCTCTTTAAAATAGATATCTTTTTTAGTTGCATCATACAATTCGCTTAAATTCCAAACAGATAAATACAATCTTCTACCTCTTAAATCTGACTCTCCCCATATTCTTCTTAAATATAATTCACCGGTTTGTTCTGCAACATCCAACGCTCTGTGATTTCCAGATAAGTAGTAAGAAGCCAACCATCCTTCCACCCATACGTGTGCAGATAATAAAGAGGTGAAGTGTTGGTTTGCATGTCTGCGTCCCATTCCGACATAGGGACTAGCACTTCTTGTTGCGGTATCTTTATAATTGAAATAATCAATTGTGTTATTGGTCTCTCCGGTATATTTTGGAATGGTTGGCCAATGGATATTATCCACATCCATGGTATGATTACTATTTGCTTGAGCAGTTAAATAATAATCCCTATTCCCTGTGCGCATATATTCAAGCCACCACATATAGTCATTTGCAGGTTCATTATTATCCCATGTATTCCATTTCCCTTTTACGTAATAGGTCTGAAAATCACCGTAGTCTAACATGCCATACCATGGCTCCCACTTTTGATTGAATTTCATCCACTCAAATTTGTAATCTAAACTACGTTCCAATTCGGGATGCTTATCCGTTCTAACTGCAAATTCTCCATAAACATCACTTTTCGAATACCATTCTGGATTCGTGTGAGAGACAGGTGGATCAAGAAAATATTTGAAATTATTTACCAATTGGCCTTGCGCTTCTTTTGCATCATAAAACTGATAAACCATTTCGGTTGTCTTGGCTAACCCTTGTGCAAAATTACCAACCATCTCACTATCAAACTCAGCACTTGCCCTTGCAAAACTCATTGGCGAAACACTAGGCGACCAGATATAGCTAAATATTTTATCGCTATCCCCTTGTATTGCAATTTCCTTTGGATATTCTTCAAAGAAATTACGGATACCAACGCCAACGCCCCATTTTTTATCAGTTAGTGTTACCCATCCAGACATTCTATCTTTTTTAAGGACTTCCTTATCCTCAATTTTTAACACACTTGAGAATCCATTAGATTGAACAGTAGGTGTTGTTCCACTTAATGGAATAAGTCTATTTATATTCGGACCAGATTGTAAGATTGAAAAATTTTGTTTATTTACATCTGCATCATACAAATTTTCATTACCAGGATTACTCCAGGTACCGTTAAAATAACCAGTTTGAACATGTTTAGATGCATCCATTTTATAATTCAACTGGAAGCCCGCATCTGCAATCATGTCATTCGGGATCATCCAACCTTTATCTCCTTTTAATTTTTGCTCATCCACAATACTTTTATTTTGGGTAGCAATAGACATATACTGTCCTTCCATTTTAGTATGCATATCAGGATCCCCTGTATACACTATAGAATGTAATACTTTGATATATGATTTCCCCGCATAGGCGTGGATTCTCATTACAAAAGGAGATGCATTATTATCTTTTTTTGTATAGATATAATTACCTTCTATTCTTATAATTGCGTGCAATGGCCCTGAACCTTTTTCTAAAACAGAATGGGTGATTTTAACGTTTGATGTATCAATTCCTGAAGCATCTAAAATGTCTAAAAAGCTACCCCTTGTCTTACTTGATTCTGCGATTACATCTTTTTCATCAAAACCGTTTTTGTCTACATCCAGTTCCACTTTATCTAAAAACCCACCCCCCAATCGATTAATCGTAAACTGCAATGGGCCCGTATTTACCCTAACTCTTCCATAAGGCCTTTGATTGTTTTCAACTACTACCCTGTCACCTGTAAATTCCTTACGAACTACATCATTACCAAATTCAAGTGTGTAATTATTTTGGGTTTCAGAAAAGAAAAATACCCATATCCACTTAACGCTCTCTGATACCGGAGCCCAGGTGCTTACAATGGTAATTTGAGACGGAATTTCCTGACCGGCAGCGTTTAACACTCTTATCTTGTCACTGGTTTTTAATTTATCCTTTGGAAAAGGAATTCCTAATAATTGTGGTGCTCCCACAATATTTTTTTCGACTGTAATAGGCAACTTTTCAGAGGCGTATAAATTGCAAACGCAAAGGACTTGCGAAAGCAATAAAAATAAAAAAATATTTTTTTTCATATTATTATTTTTCTTGAATGAAGATTATTTTATGATTTAATTTGACTATTGTTTATAAGTGGTTTAGCCCAAATACCGATAGATAAAATATACCCGAGTGTTACATAAAGAAATAGCATC
>CALPKD020000168.1 GCA_943324055.2 Chitinophaga pinensis | reverse complement strand
ATGGGAATTTTTTGAGTAAGATCCCCTAAGGCACCACTTAAGATTAATCCAGTGAGCGTTAGTAAAATAACAATACCTACTTGATGAAAGGATTGAACGGGGGCAAAACCCATATTCTGCTTTACGGTGCCTTTACTTAGGTAGGCTGCGGCTAAACTTGGCCCGCCAAAAGCTATAATGGACGCCAAGGCATTTGCAAATTGAGCCACTTTTGCATGTTCTGGCTGAAGCAGCATTTGCTGAATATGGCCAAAATCGGAGTGTAAAAGCACGGCAACCAGTGAAAAACTGACCAAACCACCCAAAATCATACTAATTCCGGTAGCTCCTAAAAATAGGGCCATTCTCATGGCAGGAGTGAAATAAAAAAGGCTTTTAGTAGATGATTCCATAAAACGCAATTTATTGGTACATTTGCAACCGCACCTTTGTTAGATGCAAGATAACGAATTCATATGGTTTCTATAGGCCCAATACAATTACCGGATTTTCCTCTTTTACTAGCTCCAATGGAGGACGTTAGCGATCCTCCATTTAGAGTGGTTTGCAAGGATAATGGTGCAGATTTAATGTACACCGAGTTCATAAGCAGTGAAGGGCTTATTCGTGATGCCATGAAGAGCAAGCAAAAGCTTGATTTTTACGATTTTGAGCGCCCCATTGGGATACAAATATTTGGAGGGGACGAGGAAGCAATGTCCCTATGTACTAAGATAGTGGATGCCGTTAATCCGGATCTTATTGATATCAATTTTGGCTGCCCAGTAAAAAAGGTAGTAACCAAAGGAGCAGGTGCTGGAGTATTAAAGGATATCGATTTAATGATGAGATTGACCGAGTCGGTCGTAAAAAGTACCAACTTACCTGTTACTGTTAAAACAAGATTAGGCTGGGATGATTCAACTAAAAATATTCACGAGGTAGCACTTAGGTTGCAAGACGTGGGGGTAAAAGCGTTGGCTATACATGGTCGTACAAGAACTCAAATGTATAAAGGAGAGGCAGATTGGACATTGATAGGTGAAATTAAAAATGACCCGCGTATTCATATTCCCATTTTTGGAAATGGAGATATCAACTCCCCTGAAAAAGCATTGGAATATAAAAATAGATATGGTATAGATGGAATCATGATTGGAAGAGCTGCGATTGGTTACCCATGGATATTCAGAGAGATAAAACATTTTTTAGCTACTGGTCAAAAATTGGCAGATCCGACGATTGAAGAAAGAGTCGAAGTGGCACGAAAGCACTTAACAAAATCAGTAGAGTGGAAAGGACCTATTGCAGGAATCTATGAAATGAGACGACATTATGCAAACTACCTAAGAGGCCTTCCAAATATAAAAGAATACCGAGGCAAACTAGTGCTACTTAAGGAGCAAAAAGAAATCGAAGACGTGTTAGATGAAATCAAAGAAACCTATAAGGACACGGTGATTGAATCAGGACATATCGTACTCGAAAATTACCACGAGCACTGCCCTATTAACTAGGTACAGCAGACTATTAGTTTGGTATTTAATTGAATACTATTTAAAAATGCCGCAGGTTCTTGTTACACGCATTAATAATTAATTTTCTATAGCTGCAATCACTTCAGGTGATAGAGGATCAATCGTCATTGGGAAATAATGCGTCAGCGTACCGTTTTCATCTATCAAGTATTTACAAAAATTCCAAGCAGGTTCTTGATGACACCAGCCATTAATGGTCATGTCCGAAAGCCACTTATATACTTCGTTTTGATGATTCTTTTTTATTACAATGGACTTTGCCATTAAAGGAAAAGTGACTCCATAATTTTTCTTACAGAACGCTGCAATTTTTTCATCTCCTAATGTTTCTTGTTCTTTAAAATCATTCGAAGGAAAACCAACAATGACTAATTTGTCTGCAAATTGTTGAGCTAGTTTTTCCAAGGCCTCGTATTGTCCAGTAAACCCGCAATCGCTCGCAGTATTTACAATTAAAATTTTCTTTCCTTTTAAATTGGAGAAATGAAAGTCATTACCGGCGATATCTTTTGTTGACAATGTATATAACGAAACGATTGGCGCAGCTTTGTCTTTATTCACCTGAATTTGTTTTTTTCCACTCGTGCGGCTGGACCACATTATTACTGGGTAGAGTGTTTTTAAAACAGACTGTTTGTAAGACATTTCCTTTTTCTTCATCAATAAGGTTGCTGAAACCAAGATGCCTAAAGCAATGAAAATTTTTATCATACTAATTTTTTTATTTTTCAAACCAGTCGTCTGTTATGTATATCTACGATTAGCCAATCAACCTTTTAAGTAACCAAGCCTTTCCTTTGTAAGGAGGATATTTAAAGCTCGGATCTATCCACGTAGGTGTTTTTAATACCGATTTTGTATGGGTAAAGGTATCAAAGCTTTGCTTACCATGGTAGCCTCCCGTTCCGCTAAAGCCTCTCCCGCCAAATGGCAAATCATGATTGGTAATATGCATGGTTGCATTATTTACGCAAGCGCCTCCAGATGGAACATTCGTTAACCAATATTGTTCATCTACCTTGTTCTCAGTGAATACATAAAATGCCAAAGGATTTGGATTTTTCTGTATTACCTCCAAGGCTTCTTCATTGGAATGATAAGTTATAACGGGAAGAATAGGCCCGAAAATTTCATCCTGCATTATTTTTGCATCTGCCTGCACACCGGTCATAATGGTCGGCTCTATAAACAATTTTTCTCTGTTAGTTTTCCCACCATAAACTATTTCACCCTCAGACAAATAAGAAGTTAAACGCAACCACTGTTTGTCATTTATAATTTTTCCATAATGTTCAGAGGCTTCAGCATCTACTCCATAAAAGGATTGTATAGCAATAATCAGTTCTTTGATGAATTGATCCTTTAATTCAGTAGGCACTAAAACATAGTCAGGTGCAATACACATTTGTCCACAATTGGAAAATTTAGGACTCGCTAAACGGCGAGCTGCTACTCTTATATTTGCATCAGAAGTAATGACAGCGGGACTTTTACCCCCTAACTCCAAGGTAACTGGCACCAATTGTTCAGCTGCGTATTTATAAATTATTTTTCCAACTAGCGTACTGCCTGTATAAAAAATATGATCAAACCTGTTTTCAGTTAATAACGGCGGTAAAACCATCGCACCTTCGCCTTCCAAATACAAAACATAATTTTCAGGAAACAAAGTGGTACTAATTTTTTTCATTACCGCAGCTGTAGCAGGGGCAAATTCACTTGGCTTTAATACAACGCAATTGCCGCCAGCAATCGCCCCAATCAATGGGGTAAATAATAATTGGAACGGATAGTTCCAAGGAGCAATAATACATACTACTCCCAAGGGCTCTTGAATGGTAAAACTAGTGGATGGCTGGTTCACTAAATTAGTTGCTACAGAATGCGGTTGCATCCAAGCCTTTAAATGCTCAATTGTGAAGTTTAATTCACTTAAGAAAAATCCAACCTCTGTAGCCCAGGCATCTTCATCTGTTTTTTTAAGGTCCGCGTAAAGGGCCTGATAAATTTCTTTTTCAAACTCAAGCACTGTCTTTTTAAGTCGTTTTAATTGATTCAATCTAAACTCATAAGATTGTGTCGCACCTGACTTAAAATAAGCGCGCAATGGGGTAATAGTTGGATTCATTCTATTAAGATTGTACTGTAATTTAAGCTTAAATTATGAAAGACCTCCTCATTTGGTAATTCATCAAAATATTTGCACATTTTACTTATTTTTTAATAACTTAACGTACTTAATTAACGAACCCATTAATTCATTTTTAACGATTAGCCATGTCCAGAAAAAAAACAAGTAATACAAGAAGAGACTTTATTAAAAATGCATCGCTCGCAATTGGAGGATTCTATATTTTACCTAGACATGTAATTGGAGGAAAAGGGTTTATCGCACCAAGTGATAAACTACAAATAGCCGGAATAGGTGCCGGTGGAAAAGGAAGCAGTGACTTGGCTAATTTTTACAGTTCTGGGAAAGCGGACATTGCTTTTTTATGCGATGTAGACGATCGTCAAGCAGCAAAGACACGTGCTAAGTACCCAAAAGCAAAGTACTACAAAGATTATAGAGAAATGTTGGCGCAAGAACATATGCATATTGATGCAGTTTCTGTTTCTACGCCCGATCATATGCATGGCGTACAAGCAATGGCAGCAATGCAACTAAAAAAACACGTATACGTTCAAAAGCCAATGGCACATGATATATACGAAGCGCGTATGATGACCAAAGCAGCACATACACATAATGTAGTAACACAAATGGGTAACCAGGGAGCGTCAGGAGACGGAGTAAGAGTGTTACAGGATTGGTATAACGCAGACTTAATTGGGGATGTACATACTATTTACTGTTACACGGATCGTCCTGTTTGGCCACAAGGCGTAATTCGACCTGTAACTGCCTCTGCCATTCCTGCTGAATTAGATTTTAATTTATGGTTAGGGACAGCCCCACAAAAAGATTATTTCACTGACTTGTTGCCGTTTAACTGGAGAGGATGGTGGGATTATGGT
>CALPKD020000167.1 GCA_943324055.2 Chitinophaga pinensis | reverse complement strand
TCCGAAGTGTGTTCAGGAGACCATTCGTTCATTGGCAATGCGGTTAAAATTGCACCCGCTGCCTTAATTGCATTTTGCATAATCCCTTTTGCAGCTCCTGGATGCGCAATAACACCTTCGATATTTAATATTAAATAATCTGCACTAAAAGTTTCCATTTCAAAATCACCTAAAGCACCCCCATCTAATGTATATCCAAAATCAGCGCCTAGTTTTTTTAAATCTAAGAAGTTAGTTCCCTTTCCTACTTCTTCGTCCGGCGTAAATAATATTTTAACAGGGCCGTGTTTGATTTCAGGGTGCTGCATTAAATAACTAGCCATTTCGACGATAATCGCAACTCCCGCTTTATCATCTGCCCCCAATAAAGTTTTACCAGATGCAGTAATAATTGACTTTCCGATAAAGTTTTTTAAATATGGGTATTGTGTTGTCGTAATTACTTGTGTAGTATCATCGGGCAATACAATAGGCAACCCATCGTAATTGTTATGCAGCAATGGTTTCACGCCTGTTCCACTACAATCCGGCGCAGTATCCACATGCGAACAAAAGCAAATTATTGGCACTTCAACATCGCTTGTTGCAGGGATGGTCGCCATCACATATCCATACGCATCCATGGCTGCATCTTGCATTCCAATTGCTTGCAATTCCTGTACCAATAATTGCAATAAATCTTTTTGCTTTAGAGTAGAAGGATACGTGGTACTTGTAGGATCGCTCTGTGTATCAATTTGCGCATACTTTATGAATCTGGATGCCACTTGTAAATTATCGAATGCCATAGTTGAAAAATTATACTTACAATCCCTTTTGTAATTGGATGAAGTTACTCAGAATGCTGCAAATAAAAAAGGCGCCTCAACAATTTGAGACGCCTTTACTAGTTCTAGTTAAAATATTATGGCATGATAATTTTAGAAGGCGTATCGATATTCACTAATTCTAAAGCAAAAGTTAAATCTTGCCCAGCTAATGAATGATTCGCATCTAAAACCACTATCTCCTCTTTCACTTCAACTACAATTACTTGAAACTGTTGTCCTTGACCATTGTTCATTGTCAATGCCATTCCAATTTCAGGGTTTAAGTCTGCTGGAAATTGTGTTTTTGGGAATTCAACAATCATCTCTGGCTGTTTAGGGCCATATGCTTCCATAAAAGGAATATTGATTGTTTTTTTCTCTCCCACTGTCATTCCTAAAACTCCACTATCAAAACCAGGAATTACCATTCCGGCTCCTACTTCAAATTCCAGTGGGGCTCTCCCTTGAGAAGAATCAAATGTTTCACCACTAGTTAGAGTACCGTGATAATGCACTTGAATGGTATCCCCATTTTTTACTTGTTGCATATTGTATTTTTTAAAATAAAGCACCTAGGGCGCAAAGGGCAAAAGTACATAATTATGATAGATAAACTAACTTTGCCTCATGGACAAAATGCCAAGGATCGTTTTTATGGGTACACCTGCTTTTGCAGTGGCTTCGTTAAGTGCTTTACTAGCAGCTAAAATGAACGTGGTAGGGGTTGTTACCGCCCCTGATAAACCAGGTGGAAGAGGTATGCAATTACAACAAAGTGCTGTAAAGCAGTTTGCCATAGCCCATAATTTACCTCTATTGCAGCCTGAAAAACTAAAATCTCCTGAATTTCTTGAGGCTTTAAGTAGCTGGAAACCGGATATTCAGGTAGTAGTCGCATTTAGGATGTTACCTGAAAAAATATGGTCTTACCCTCCAATGGGCACTTTAAATGTACACGGATCTTTACTCCCACAATATAGAGGCGCTGCGCCAATCAACTGGGCAATTATCAACGGTGAAAAGGAAACGGGTGTTACTACCTTTCAATTACAACACGCTATTGATACTGGCGATACATTACTACAGGACCGTATTGTCATTACACCCAATATGACCGCTGGTGAACTTCATGATAAAATGATGGTGGTTGGCGCCAACCTATTAGTTAAAACATTGAATGGATTATTCGCCAATAATATAAAATCTGTTCCGCAAAGCGATGCAGCGGAAATAAAACATGCTCCTAAAATTTTTACACAAGACTGTGAAATTAATTGGGAGGCCCCTGTCCAAAAAGTACATGACTTGGTTAGAGGCTTGGCCCCATTCCCAGGAGCCATCACAAAAATAGATGGCAAAATTGTAAAATTATTTACAACCACTATTATAGCGGAACAACCTAAGGAAACCCCAGGTACATTTGTTACAGATGGTAAAACATTCGCTAGAATTGCTTGCAGCGATGGGTATCTTACGTTGGAAGATATTCAATGGGAGGGAAAAAAACGTATGCCGATCTTAGATTTTCTAAGAGGGTATCGAGCGCCTTAAGCCTACGTTTAACAAAAACCTAAAGTGTGCTGTACTACTTTACTGTAATACTTTCTTAAAATCTTCCATGGGAGCGATGCCAACATGTCTCCAAACCTCTTTGCCATTTTTATAAATAATAAAAGTAGGTAGGTCATCCGATTTTAAATGTTTCATCACGTCTACATCATTACCCCCATCTACCGATAAAAAATAAAATTTAAGCGTTGGATCTTTTTTCAAGGAATCCATTGTGGGCAACATTTTTCTGCAAGGAGGACACCATTCTGCCCCTATGTCTACCAACACAATATTATTAGACGCAATCACCTTATCCGCATCTTCAATGCGCATTTGAGGTTTGTTTCCGCCGCCTATAACAGGCATCCCGTTCATTTTCCAATTACTCATTCCACCTTCCAAATTAGTCACCTTAAAGCCTAAATTTATCAAATAAGCCTGCGCCGCTGCACTACGTCCACCGGCTTGACAATACACGTAAACAGGTATATTTTTATCTAAAAATCGGGTGCGATTGGCAAACTCTCTTTGGTCTAACCAGTTTGCTTGTAACGCATTGTCAATATGGCCCCCATTGTATTCGGCAGCAGTTCGAACATCCAATACTTGTACCCCTTTTTTCTCAATGGCTACCTTAAAATCACTCACCGGCAAAGTGGTTGCCAACTGATCGTTATTATTTGAATTGGATTGTGCACAACTAGCAAAAAAAATAGCCATACTTAACAAGCAAGTAAAAAATTTACACTTCATACACGAAATTAATAAGTAACAGAAATTTGGAATGTCTTATTGGTGATGCCTAATATTGCCGCAGCTGCATCATTTAAACGATATTGAACTGCGTTACCCATTTCAGGCAATGCATTAATTACTTTAGCACAAATACTTTTCAAATCCGAAGTGGTGATGCGTACCAAGGTACCCACTGGTAATTGATTAGTAAGTATGTAGAATTTTTTATCCTGCCACCCACTTACACTTTTAAAAACTGCAGCGGTGCCTTCCATCGTTTGAAAGGATGCCGCTTTTTTTTGATTGGAAAAAAGGGATGCGAAATAGCCCTCTTCCTCTGTTTTATTCAAATTAACGATGAATGACTTATTTACACTATCCGAAACTCTTACCTTTTCTTTATTTTGAGCAATCATTTGCATGGGTGCACTTACTATTTTTTCACCAGCAACTTCGTTTGCATTTGACTCGGTTGATTTAGTATACGTCCCTTTTTTCCCTGCTCGCTTTTTGCTTGATTTTTTTTGACCTCTATAGAGCGGCTTTTTCTTTTTCCCACTTGACTTTTTTCGACTAGCCGACTTCTTCGTTTTCGTAGTAGTCCCTTTTTTAGTGCTGGTTCTTTTTTTATTGGAGCGCGAATGAGTAGCCTGCTTTTTTACGGTCTGCTGCGCAAATGTATAGGCATTGTCAATACTGAACAAGCTCAACACACTCAACAATAATAAGATTCCCCTTTTAAACATGTTGCAAAGTTACAAAATTCAATTGCAAACAAATACACAAAATTAATTATTGTATATTTATTAAATATGTAACTATCAGTATTTCAGTATTCTCCATTCGTTTGGATAGTAATTATTTGATCTATTAGGTAATAATTTTACCCAACCTAATCTTATGTCTTGATAGGTAATTGCTTGCCACCCCTTACCGCCAGGCAAAAGCAGATCGGCTCTTCGCAAATACTGCAAAGCAGTTTGTTCGTCCACTTGGAGGCGGCCAAAGGGCAAATTGGACCAATTACTCATTGCCAAAGCATGAGAGGGGATAAAGTCCTTGCCCTTTATTTCACCAATAGTGAGTCCCATTTTTTTTATGTACAAATTCTTAAGTAAGGCCTTTAGTTCCCCTTCAAATAGCACAGACATCCCCAAGAGTGACCCTTGATGATTGATAAATTTATAATCCGTAGGCAATTCAAAATAGGATTGGATAAGTTCCATCTCACTTTTTGTTGCTTGGATTAATTTGACATCCTCCGAATAATAATTAGTGGTCGTTGTTTCTTGTTTCTGAAATACACTTATAAAAAAACCTTCTCCTTTCACTTTATCTGGGTAAAATCTAAAGCCCTGCGCATGCTGTATTGGACTTTCAGTAGCAACAATATTCCAATCTTGAGGTACTTGAATTCTCGTATTAATCATTCCTGGAATGCTGGC
>CALPKD020000166.1 GCA_943324055.2 Chitinophaga pinensis | reverse complement strand
TCAAATCAAAAACAGTTTCATGCGATCAATAGCGTTTAGATAAGCATTGCGAGAGGCAATGAATGAGGAAATGAGAAGAGACGAAAGAGTCTTTTTAATGGGAGAGGAAGTAGCAGAGTATAATGGTGCTTATAAAGTGAGCCAAGGGATGCTTGCTGAGTTTGGACCCAAAAGAGTCATTGACACTCCAATTTCTGAATTAGGTTTCACCGCAGTAGCAGTGGGTGCTGCGCAAAACGGGTTAAGACCTATTGTAGAATTTATGACCTGGAATTTTGCGGTTTTGCCTTTAGATCAAATTTTGAATACGGCAAGTAAGATGTTGGCAATGAGTGGTGGCCAAATTGGATGTCCAATTATTATGAGAGGACCTAATGGAAGTGCTGGACAATTAGGAGCACAGCACTCTACAGCATTTGAAAGTTATTTAGCGAATATCCCTGGTATTAAAGTAGTGTCTCCTTCTAATGGATATGACGCGAAAGGTTTATTAAAGCAAGCAATTCGTTATGAGGAAGATCCTATTATGTTTTTGGAAAGTGAAGTAATGTACGGTGATAAGTGTGAAGTGCCAGAGGAAGAATATTATATTCCATTAGGGAAAGCGGATGTCAAAAAAGCAGGTACCGATATTACAATCGTATCTTACAATAAGATGATGAAAGTTGCATTAGGTGCTGCTGCAGAATTAGAAAAAGAAGGGATTAGTGCAGAAGTGATTGATCTTAGAACCATTCGTCCTTTAGACTGGATGACCGTTTTGGAAAGCGTTAAAAAAACAAACAGATTGGTGATAATTGAAGAACAATGGCCTTTTGCTTCTATTTCTTCTGAATTATCATATCGTATACAAAAGGAAGGATTTGATTACTTGGATGCACCTATTCGTCGTATAACGAGTGCGGATGCGCCAATGCACTATGCGCCAAACTTAACAGCATTAGCAATCCCTGATATCGCTAGATCTGTGAATTTGGTTAAAGAAGTATTGCGTCAGTACAAGTAATCCTTGATTTAAGCCTTTTATAGATCGAATTTGATTGATAAAAATCTTTTTACAAATATCCCTCACAAAGGGATATTTTTGTTAAGTAACATTAATTGCATTTTATGGGAATCTTTATTTTTATTGTATTTGTTTTAGGTTGGCATATTGGAATCTATGGGATGTTAAAAAAAGCGGGAGTCGAAACGACTAAAGCAATACTTCCTATCTATAATACCTGGGAAGTAGTAAAGCTTTGTAAAATTCCAAAATTTTGGTTTTGGATTCAGCTTATTCCAATCGTAGGACAATTTGTAACAATATGGATTTCTATTTTATTTGTAATGCATTTTAAAAGGATCAATCTAATACACCACACTTTAACGGTGCTTGTTCCTTTTATCTATTTACCTTATCTAGGGTTTTCGGCAAGCGAAAAATGGCATGGAGCAGATGCACTAGTCCATTATCATAAACCAGCATCTAGAGAATGGATTGACGCTGCAGTTTTTGCCGTAGTTGCTGCAACTATTATCAGAACCTTTTTATTTGAGGCTTATGTGATTCCTACAGAGAGTATGGAGAAAACATTATTAGTGAATGATTTTTTATTCGTTGATAAATTTACTTACGGTGCTAGAATTCCTCAAACTCCATTGTCTTTTCCTTTTGTTCATAATACATTGCCGGGTGCGCCCACCACTCCTTCTTATCTAAAATGGATTCAAGTAGATTATAAAAGGTTACCTAATTTAAGAGACATTCGTAGAAACGACGTGGTGGTCTTTAACTTTCCGGCAGGAGATACGATTATTAATT
This sequence comes from Chitinophaga pinensis, assembly GCA_943324055.2. Lineage (GTDB taxonomy): Bacteria > Bacteroidota > Bacteroidia > Chitinophagales > Chitinophagaceae > Sediminibacterium > Sediminibacterium pinensis_F. Next base: position 2,740 of record CALPKD020000166.1, on the reverse strand, counting down.
TGCCGGAGTTTGGAAGTAAAATTCCTTACTATGATGTGTTGAGGAGCTCGGAGTATAATAACAACCGAGAGAAGCTAATGAATGACTATCCAATTTTAGTACATCCTATTGACAAGACCGATAATTATATAAAAAGATGTGTTGGGATTTCGGGAGATGTAATTCAAGTTAAAAATAGTCACTTGTGGTTAAATGGACAGCCTGCATATGTTTCTCCTTCGGCTCAAACTGAATATATAGTGGAGACCAATGGAACGCCTATCCCAGAGGAGTATATTGTAGATAGTTTAGGTATTAATACAACAGAAGCTTCTGCTGATTATCAAGTAGTGGACATAAAGCCAAATACTTTTAAAATAAACATGACTGCACCTGCTGCGCAGAGTTTAAGCAGATTAGCGAATGTATTATCAGTTGTCCCATTTGAAGACAATAATGTTGGATATACCTTCCCAAATGATGTGGTTCATTTTCCTTGGTCCATTGATAATTTTGGACCAGTTCGAATTCCTAAAAAAGGAGATGAGATTATACTCACAGACAGTACCATTGAATTATACCGACGTTTAATTACTACCTACGAACACAATACTTTAGAAACTGTAAATGGAAAATTTATTTTAAATGGGGTAGCTGCAGCTAGTTATAAAGTGAAACAAAATTATTATTGGATGATGGGAGATAATAGACACCGCAGTCAGGATAGTCGTTTTTGGGGATACGTTCCTGAAACGCATATTGTAGGTCGCGCTGCTTTAATATGGTTTAGTTATAGTCAATCTGTTAGGTGGAATAGATTGTTTCAACTTATTAAATAGTAAAGGTTTTTTAAACGGCACAGATGTGCCGTTTTTACTTTAAATTGAGGATATGATTAAGAAAATCGAAATTGAATACGAATTATTTGAGCATGCTGGTTTATTGTCTTTGGAGGATCAAGCTGTTTTAGAAGCAGCTCGACAAGCAACCAAAACTGCCTTTGCTCCTTATTCTAATTTTCATGTGGGTTCCGCTGCAAGATTATCTTCCAATGAAATTATTATCGGATCCAATCAGGAGAGTGCGAGTTACCCAGTTGGTATTTGTGCAGAAAGAACCTTGTTAAACAGCATTGGGAGCCAATTCTCGACAGAAAAGATACAAGTCCTTGCTGTCAGCTATGACGCTATAGGGAAGCCTTCTAAAGAGCCCTTATCGCCTTGTGGTATGTGCAGGCAGTCTCTATTGGATTATGAGAATCGTTATGAAGCGCCTATTCGGATTATTTTATCTGGTTTAGAAGGACCTGTTCAGATTTTTCATTCGGCTTCACACTTACTTCCATTTGGTTTCAATGGTTCTGTTTTTAAGGAATTAAGAGGTAAATAAGAGAAGTAAAGATTCTAAGAGGCGAGTAAGTGATGCTTACTAGAACAAAGTCTGTACGCCAAGAGCCAATCTAAATTCATGTTGCAGTAACCATCTTTTTCGAGACTTACCCCAGGCATATCCAACTAGTGATTGGTCTGCCCCAATGATTCTATGACAAGGCACTATAATTGCAATTTTATTTTTCCCATTAGCCGATGCTGCTGCTCGAACCATTTTCGGATCACCTAGCCTTTTAGCCAATTCACCATAGCTTAAGGTTTTGCCAAATGGGACTTCGTATAATTCTTTCCAAACCTTTTGTTGAAATTCGGTGCCTTCCTGATTAATGGGAACACTAAATGAGCGTCGAGTGCCCGCAAAATACTCCATTAATTCATCCACACATTGGTGGACGACTGGGGGCTGTTCCGACTGTGCGTCAAATAATTCAGCCGCCTCATGAGATTCTATAAAAACAAGCTGCTCAATACAATTATTCACAGCAATAATTTTCATTTGTCCTATTGGGCTGTGGTATATATGTACAAATAGGGGGCTCATTAGGAGTCCAATAATTCAGCTAAATCCGATAAATCTTTTTGTTTGAATTGTACGGTAGGGCTTGTAAAACATTTAGCTAATTCTAATAAATGCTTTTTTATAATACGCACATTTGATAAGCTTTTGTAATAGACATTTTTAGGCTCAATGTTGGAACGTAAAAAATATTGGTCTAAATCCTTTTGAGAAAAAGGGTGTCCAGTAGTACCCTCGATATAAAACTGTATATATTCTTGGGGGCTTGTATAAATTTCCTCTGGGTCCCAAGTGGCTGCATAAAACGCAATAATACATTGCTTAGGGATATTGATAAAATGCGCTTCTATCTCTAATTGTTGACAAAGTTCGGCGTACAATAAAATATTAGCAAAGGCATTTCCTTTTTTGGTTTGCAAAGGTGCAGAAATTAAAAAATCACCAGGGCGCTCATAGTTCACTTCGACCCCTTTTATTTGATAATAGTTAAACAAAATATTTCTTAGCACATTTGCTTGCTCGAGGGGTGTTAAATAGTTGTTTAACTCTAACCAAATATTACGTCTAATCTTTTCCATTTGGTGTCTCAACTTTTCGATGTCTAAGTCGGGGAATTGAAACTTGCTAATCAATAATGCACCCTCAAACAACGAGGGCTCAGGCTTTGACTTCCATTCGGTAAAAGCAATCTTTAAATCGGCTAGTCTTAATTTATAAATCATCATTTCGATGCGCTCCAAAGTAGCTTCCTCTAATGTGTTTTCCCATAAGTGTTCCAAGTCTGGAATAATAGGGGAGCCGTAGTTTAACAATCGGTCAGAAATCGTATTAAATATTTCTTCATCTGGATCGT
>CALPKD020000165.1 GCA_943324055.2 Chitinophaga pinensis | reverse complement strand
CCAGTCAGGTATTTAAAATGAATAACCGAACGGCCATTCCCGTAGTGGATGACAACAATGTATTGTTAGGGATTGTAACCATTGACGATATTCTTTGGGTGACCAACGAAGAGTTCTCTGAGGATATGCAAAAAATGGGAGGTACCGAAGCATTGAACGAACCTTACTTAGATATTTCCATTTTCAAGCTTTTTAAAAAAAGAATTACTTGGTTGGTAGTGCTCTTTTTTGGAGAAATGTTTACTGCTACCGCCATGGGCTATTTTCAAGACGAATTAGCAAAAGTTTTAGTGCTAGCAAGTTTCATCCCATTAATTTTATCTACAGGAGGAAATACTGGCTCACAATCGTCTACTTTAATTATTCAAGCCATGTCAGTTGGGGAAATTACCATTGCAGATTGGTGGAAGATCCTAAAACGAGAAATAATAAGTGGCTTGTTACTTGGCGTACTACTAGGAATCATTGGATTTTTTAGAGTATCCGTTTGGCATATGATTGCTCCAGGATTTTATGGAGCACATTGGTTATTGATTGCAGTCACAATTGGATTTACGATTGTGGGTGTTGTAATTTGGGGAACTATTACTGGATCCATGTTGCCAATTGTTCTAAAAAGGCTTGGCGCAGATCCGGCAGTATCCTCCGCCCCATTTGTTGCTACACTAGTGGACGTTACCGCAATTTTAATTTACTTTAGTTTGGCCTACTTATTTTTACAAGGAACCTTACTCTAAGTTTACAACTGATTCGCTAAATTGGTTTTGACACTAGTATCCCATTCTGTTTTTAGAATGCTAAGTACAATTGAATCTCGCCGAGTACCGTCCGGCTTAGGTAAGTGACTGCGTAAAATACCTTCCACCGTGCAGCCTATTTTTTGCATAGCAGCAATACTTCTTTTGTTATTATTATCCGCTCTAAATTCTACTCGAGTCCAATTCATTTGATCAAAAGCAAACTGCAACATTAGGAATTTACAATGTTGATTTAATCCCGAGCCCCATACTTTTTTACTATACCAAGTGTATCCTAATTGAACCGTATCAAAAGCCAATTGGATATCATAAAAACGGGTCGTTCCAATATAGGATTGAGACAGTTTATCAAATACAATAAATGCATATTCTTTTTTTGTCTCCCTAGCTTCTAGGGCAATGTTGATATATTTTTCAAGGTCTGCTTGACTTTGAATTGTCATTAGAGAGTAATTCCAAATTTCCGGCTCCGTTTGAACGTAGGTACTTAAAAATTCTATATCCCCTAACTTAATTGGCCTTAATAGGACGCGTTCATCCTCAAGGATATAGTCTTTAGTAAAATCAAAATGGTTTGATGCAGACATATATAAAATATTAATGTTTATTTTTGTCAAAATTATTGAATTTAACTTAAATATCAACTTATGTGTGGAATAGTAGGTTACATAGGACATAGAGAAGCTTACCCTGTCGTAATTAAAGGATTAAGAAGACTAGAGTATCGCGGATACGACAGTACCGGGGTAGCTATCATTCAAGATGGTAATTTACTAGTTTATAAGAAAAAAGGAAAGGTTGCCGAATTAGAGGAAGCAGTGCTTGGGAAAGATTTACATTCAAATATTGCCATTGGTCATACGCGTTGGGCAACACATGGCGAACCATCTGACCGAAACGCACATCCTCACCTTTCTAACAACGGAAGGTTAGCCATGTTGCATAATGGGATTATCGAAAATTACGCGCAAATAAAAACAGACCTTTTATCAAAAGGGTACAGTTTTAAAAGTGATACAGATACCGAAGTTTTACTCAACTTTATACAAGACATTCAAGACAATAATAAAAGTACTTTAGAAGAAGCCTTAAGAATTGCATTAAAAAGAATCGTAGGAGCCTATTGTATTTTATTGATTGACCAAGACGATCCAGAAACCATTATTGCAGCTCGAAAAGGAAGCCCTTTAGTAATAGGTATTGGCAAGGGTGAACATTTTTTAGCAAGCGATGCCTCTCCTATTATCGAATACACTAAGGAAGTGGTGTATGTAAATGACTACGAGATTGCAATTGTAAAAAAAGATGAACTGATTCTGAAAAATTTAGGAAATGAAAAGCAGACTCCCTTTATTCAAAAATTGGATATGGAGTTGGCAGCTATTGAAAAAGGCGGTTATGATCATTTCATGTTGAAGGAAATTTTTGAACAACCTGCTACCATATTTGATTGTTTAAGGGGAAGGCTATTACACGAACAACAACAAATTGTAATGGCTGGTGTAGACAATCATATTGAAGCTTTAATAAATGCTTCAAGAATTATTATTGTGGCTTGTGGAACAAGCTGGCATGCTGGCTTATATGCCGAATATTTAATTGAAGAATTATGTCGTATTCCTGTGGAAGTAGAATATGCATCAGAATTTAGATACCGAAATCCTGTAATTCATCCTGGAGATGTAATTATTGCCATTTCACAAAGTGGCGAAACTGCCGACACCCTAGTAGCATTGGAAAGCGCAAAAGAAAAAGGTGCATTTATATTCGGAATTGTAAATGCAGTTGGAAGTAGTATTGCTCGTTTGAGTGACGCAGGCGCCTATACACACGCAGGACCTGAGATAGGTGTAGCTAGCACAAAGGCTTTTACTGGACAACTAGCTGTTTTAAGTATGATGGCATTGAAGATAGCAAAAGCAAAGGGCAGTATCAATGACGAACGTTACGTTCATTTATTAAATGAGCTGGCTGCTGTACCTGAAAAAGTAAAAGAAATATTAGCAGACACTAGTATCATTCAAAAAATTGCATTGCAATTTAAAGATGCAAAAGACTTTTTATATTTAGGACGTGGTTATAATTTCCCAATCGCATTAGAAGGTGCACTTAAATTAAAAGAAATTACTTATATCCATGCCGAGGGATATCCTGCAGCCGAAATGAAACATGGTCCAATTGCATTAGTTGATGAAAATTTGCCGGTTGTATTTGTAGCTACTAAGGATTTATATTATGACAAAGTAGTTTCTAATGTTCAAGAAATAAAAGCAAGAAAGGGACAAATTATAGCGGTAGCAAGTTTGGGTGATACAGTATTACCTACTATGACAAACCATATAATGTATGTGCCAGAAATTGACGAAGTATTTGCCCCTTTATTAAGTGTATTACCCATGCAATTGCTGAGTTATTATGTAGGTGTGGCAAAAGGCATTGATGTTGACAAGCCGCGTAATTTAGCAAAATCGGTAACTGTGGAATAGTAGGAAAGGGTTGAGTTTGGTTTGAGTATCCTTTTTTAACAAAAATTCAGTACTCAAGCCACTTAAATAAATTACAATTTCCTTAACTTCCGCGTATGATTACTTTTATAAAATCGTTTAAATACCTAACGCCATTTATATTACAAGCACTTGGTATAGTCGCTTTTACAAATTTTGGCATTTATTGCTGGCTGCCTTTATTATTCACCTTCTTCCTGGTGCCCCTATTGGAACTATTAATAAAGCCAGATAGTAAGAACTTAGACCAAGTGGAAGAAGAACTAGCCAAGAAAAATAAAGCCTACGATTTTATATTATACCTAGCTGTCATTTTACAATATTATTCACTGTGGTTATTTTTATCAAATTTTGATTTTTCAAATTTAACTTCCCTTGATATAATTGGCCGTGTGGTAAGCATGGGATTACTTTGTGGTTCTTTTGGAATTAATGTTGCACATGAATTAGGCCATCGAGTTAATGTATTTGAACAATTTTTAGCAAAGTTGTTATTACTTACAAGTTTGTACATGCATTTTTTTATAGAACATAATAAAGGACATCATAAACATGTAGCTACTCCGCATGACCCAAGTACCGCAAAGCTGAATCAATCCCTTTACTTTTTTTGGCCACAGACTTTAATAGGCACTTACAAAAGCGCTTGGCATATTGCTATTCAAGAAGCCAAGAAAAAGAATAAACTATTTTACCAAGTCAATAATGAAATGTTTGTATTCCAACTAATACAAATTACTTTTCTTTTTTGCATCTACTACTTCTTTGGATTTCCAATTACATTATTATTTATGCTATCCGCATTGATTGGCGCCTTATTACTTGAAACAGTTAACTACATTGAACATTATGGTTTAACTAGGCAGCAGACAACTAATAATCAATACGAAAGAGTGCAGCCAGCTCATAGCTGGAACAGCAATCACGTATTAGGCAGATTATTACTCTTTGAATTGAGCCGTCATAGCGATCATCATTATATGGCATCTCGTAAATATCAAATCCTAAGAAATGTTGATGAAGCACCTCAGATGCCAACAGGATATCCTGGAATGATGTTATTGTCATTATTCCCAACCTTATGGTTTAATGTGATGCATGCGCAAATGAACAAGCAAAAAATATTAGAAAAATAGAAGGATTTTAATAAATACTATCGGACTTTTTAGCAGTTATTAACTTAGAAAGTACATAAAAATAGCGCAATCCATAAAGTATAAAACTAACATGGATTGCGCTATTTGATTTTAGTTGTTCTTATTGTTTACCAGAAGCCCATGCATCCATCTTTG
>CALPKD020000164.1 GCA_943324055.2 Chitinophaga pinensis | reverse complement strand
TTAATAATTAGCAAGAGCGGAGAGAGTCCAGAAATTAAAAATTTAGTTCAATTGGTGAAGCGCTTTGGAAATCCAATTATTGGAATGGTGGGTAACGTTGAGAGTTATTTAGCAAAAGAGTCCAACTGGATTTTAAATACCACTGTCGAAAAAGAAGCATGTGTCAATAACTTAGCACCTACATCGTCTACCACTGCTCAAATGGTAATGGGTGATTTAGTTGCAGTGGCATTAATGGAATTAAAAGAATTTAAAGCGGAAGATTTTGCAAAGTTTCATCCTGGAGGTAATCTAGGAAAAAGATTGACACTTACCGCCGGGCAAATAGCAAGTGTGCATCCTAAACCTGCAGTTCAAAAATTAACGAGTTTGAAAGAGGTAATTATGACTATTTCTAAAAACAGATTAGGTGCTACTGCCGTCGTGGATGAAAAAAATAATATTGAAGGCATTATCACTGATGGTGACATCAGAAGAATGCTTGAGCAATATGCAACGTTTCAACAATTAACCGCATCCGATATTTATCACACTGCGCCAATCACTATATCCCCTATGGCATTGGCTGTTGAAGCGTTATCACTGATGGAGCAAAAAGATATTAGTCAGCTCATTGTGGCAGATGGATTACAGTATGTTGGGATGATACATATACACGATTTAATGAAAGAGGGGATTTTATAAATTAATTATAGCGTATGCAAAATAAACATCATTATGTAGCAATAATGGCTGGAGGAATTGGGAGTAGGTTTTGGCCGATGAGTAGAACTTCCTATCCTAAACAGTTCCTTGACGTTTTAAACACTGGGAAAACATTGGTTCAATGGACCTTTGAACGTTATGCAAAATTTATTCCAGTAGAAAATATTTTCATTGTTACCTCCGAGGAATATATTGACATTGTTAAAGAACAACTTCCTAACCTACCTGTTGCAAACATATTAGCAGAGCCGAGTAGAAAAAACACGGCTCCTTGTATTGCTTACATCTCCTTTAAGTTAGCGCTGATTGACCCAGAAGCAACATTTGTCGTAGCACCAAGCGATCACTTAATTTTAGAAGAAGATAATTTTCAACAAATCGTATACAATGCATTAGATTTTGTTTCAAATATTAAAGCCTTAGTAACCCTCGGCATAAAACCAACACATCCAAATACAGGGTATGGTTATATTCAATATGAAGGATTAGAAGTGAGTAAAGGGGTGTATAAGGTTAAAACATTTACAGAAAAGCCCGACCTAGAAATTGCGCAATCCTTTTTAGCGAGTGGCGATTTTTTATGGAACGCTGGTATTTTTGCCTGGAAAGCAAGCACCATTTTAGATGCTTTTGAAAAGCTTCAGCCAGAGATGTATGAATTGTTTGACCAAGAAAAACATCATTTCAATACAGAAAATGAAAAGCAAGCCATTCAAAAAATATACCCTCAGTGTACAAATATTTCGATTGATATTGCAATTATGGAGAAGGCTGATAATGTATATGTACTTCCCGCCTCTTTTGGATGGAGTGATTTAGGGACTTGGAACAGTGCCTATGACAATTTGGAAAAAGACTATTTTGGTAATGCAGTCGCTTCCGACAATGTAATCGTAATTGATGCTACCAAATGTATGATTAACGCCCCAAAAGATAAACTTGTGGTGGTTCAAGGCTTAGACGACTTTATTATTGTAGATACAAAGGACGTTTTACTCATTTGCAGCAAAGACAAAGAGCAATCTATTAAAGAATATGTCGCTGAAGTGAAAAGAAACAAGGGAGATAAATACATTTAAATTCCTTATAAAAACTTAACTTAGAATAAGTACCAATTGCTTCATAAGCTAATATACCACCCTCATGGCGACAATAATTACAGGAACTGGCTGCTATATCCCTAGCGTCATTAAAACGAATCATGCATTTGTTAACAATACTTTTTACGGAGAGAATGGATTATTGATTCATACGCCCAACGAAGAGATTGTTGAAAAATTTAAAGACATTACAGGAATAGTAGAGAGAAGATATGTTGAAGAAAATTTAACCACCTCGGATATTGCAGCGAAAGCAGCAGACCTAGCAATAAAAGATGCAGGTATTGATGCAGAGACCATTGACCAAATTATTGTTGCTCATAATTTTGGGGACGTTGTCAATGGATCCATTCAAACAGACACTATCCCATCTATTGCATCTAGAGTTAAACATATTTTGGGTATTAAAAACCCGAACTGCGTAGCCTATGATGTCCTGTTTGGATGTCCTGGTTGGATACAAGGCGTTATACAAGCCGATTCCTTTATTAAATCAGGTATGGCAAAAAGATGTTTGATTATTGGAGCCGAAACTTTAAGTAGAGTCGTTGACGTTCACGATAGAGATAGTATGATTTTTAGTGATGGAGCAGGCGCCTGTATTGTCGAAAATTCGACAGATCCTAACAAAGGGATATTGGCCGCAAGTGTTCAGAGCCATTGCATCGATGAAGCTTACTTTTTATACCTTGGAAAATCCTACCACCCAGAAGGAGCAGAAGATACCAAATACATAAAAATGAAGGGTAGGAAAGTATACGAATATGCAATCAAGAATGTGCCATTAGCTATGAAAGCCTGTATCGAAAAGGCTGGGATTGATATCCATGATGTAAAAAAATTCTTTCTACATCAAGCGAATGAAAAAATGGATGAAGGTTTTATTAAAGCCTTGTTTAAGTTGTACGATATAAAAGAGATTCCAAAAAATATCATGCCGATGAGTATTCACGAATTAGGAAATAGCTCAGTGGCGACTATTCCAACATTATATGATTTAGTAAAAAGGGGGCATTACAAAGAACATCAATTACATGACGGGGATATTATAATATTTGCCTCAGTTGGTGCCGGCATGAACATAAATGCAATTTGCTACAGAGTATAATTTATAGTTAAGCGGTCATCTAATAGCCTCTTACATTTTTACCTTCCACATAATTAACAAACGCTTTGTTACAAACCTTGTTACCACCTGGTGTTGGGTAATTACCAGTGAAATACCAGTCTCCTGTATTTGTTGGGCAGCACAAATGCAAATCCTCAATCGTTTGATAAATCACTTCTACTGGAATTTTAATAGGATCTGGCGTAATTAATTGAGCGATTTTATCAGAAATCTCTTCTGGTGTAAACGGCTTATATATTTGACGCACAACATTCTCTGTATGCAATTCATTAGAGGCTTCTAATGCTTTAATTTTATTATAAGCATCGTCAATGACGCTATTCATGTCCCGCTCATTGAGCAAAGCGATAGCAGCCTTAAACGCAATAAAATCACCCATCTTACTCATATCTATTCCATAACAATCCGGGTATCTAATTTGAGGAGCGGATGAAACAACAATAATTTTTTTAGGGGACAAGCGAGACAACATTCTGATGATACTCTCTTTTAACGTAGTGCCTCTAACAATGCTATCATCAATAACAACCAATGTGTCTTGATCAGCTCGTACAGTTCCATAAGTGATGTCATACACATGTTGAACCATTTCATTACGGTTGGCGTCATCTGTAATAAAAGTTCTTAATTTAACATCCTTAATGGCGATTTTTTCTTGTCTAATTTTTCGATTCACCATTTCTTCCAACTTCTCTGCATCTAACTCTTTCCCCCAGCTTAAAATACGTTCCACTTTTATTTTATTCAAATATTGCTCCATCCCTTTTACCAACCCATAAAAAGCAACTTCGGCAGTATTTGGAATATAAGAGAAGATGGTATTTTTTAAGTCTTTTTCAATTCGATCCAAAACTCTTTTGCTCAAATGATTTCCTAACGCAATTCTTTCTCTATAAATTTTTTCATCACTACCTCTTGAAAAATAAATACGTTCAAACGAACAAGCTCTTCGCTCCTTAGGTTCAATAATTTGTTCGATTGTATATTTCCCTTTATCATCTATAAGTAAAGCACAACCTGGCATTAATTCTAAAACTTCATTTTCCGCAACATTAAATGCTGTTCTGATAGCAGCTCTTTCACTTGCTGCAACTATTACCTCCTCGTCGATATAATAATAAGCAGGTCTAATTCCATGTGCGTCGCGCATTATAAAACTATACCCATTACCAACAAGGCCGCCAATAGTAAACCCACCATCAAATAAAGGCGCTGCTTGTTTTAATACATTTACTATACTTGGACTATTAGGATTCAATGCCTCTTCCTTATCTAAGAAATGATGAATCACTTCCATCATAGCGGCTAAATCACTTTGTTTTTCAAAAGGGCCAGGATCAAATCCTATATGTTGAAATAGTTCGTCTGTATTGACTAGATTAAAATTACCTGCTAATGCTAAATTTTTTGCAGGCTCTAAATTGCGCTTAATAAATGGATGGCAAAATTCAACATTATTTTTCCCTTGTGTACCATACCTTAAATGTCCCAATAAAATTTCACCCATAAAAGGCAAGTGCCCTTTCATCAAACCAGGGTGCTTAGAAATATCAGGTTGGAATTTTTCTAGTTCTTGTATTTCGAGGCCGATTTTATAAAATAAATCAGCAATGGGTTGTTGTGC
>CALPKD020000163.1 GCA_943324055.2 Chitinophaga pinensis | reverse complement strand
TATTTTATGTATTGGTGGATCGGTTGGCGGTTGGAGATACTCTTACCTAGGGTCATTTCGTCCGCATATTCCAATTCACCTCCAAAAGCGATTCCTCGAGCAATGGTGGTGATTTTACAAGGGAGATTGCTCATCTTTTTTTGGATATAATAGATCGTAGTATCTCCTTGTATGGTTGGATTGAGTGCAAAGACCAATTCTGTGACCTTCTCCTGCTTTACTCTTTCAACTAAGGAATCTATAGTCAATTGTTCGGGTCCAATCCCATCCAAAGGAGAGATGATCCCGCCTAAAACATGGTAGGTTCCATTATATTGTTGTGTGTTTTCAATCGCGATTACGTCTCTTATGTTTTCAACCACACAAATGGTGTCTTTTTGCCTACTTGAATTCGCACAGATAGAACATATTTTACCGTCACTTATATTGTGGCATCTTTGACAAAACTGTATCTCCCTGCGCATCTTTTGTAAGGTTTCGCCAAATTGGTCGGTTACGGCGATATCTTGCTTTAATAGATGCAAAACCAATCTCAAGGCTGTCTTCTTTCCAATGCCTGGTAATTTGGCAAATTCTGCCACTGCGTTTTCTAATAAAGAGGAAGGTAATTGCATAAGGGAAAGTAGAGCTGTAAAATTACTTATTAATGATCAAATTCAATTCATTATCCCAATTCGCTTTAATGTTTAATACACTTTTTAAAACTTGTATTAACTCCGGTTGCAATTTTTGCTTGCCATATTTGCCTGTGTCCCATTTGCTATTTCCGTTTTTGTCCTCCAATACTTTTAAAACGTATTCTCCAGGAGGCAGCATAGGAATGTTTAGTAAATTTTTCGTAATAGGATATTGGTACACGATTGCCTCTTCTTTGATTAACAATAAAATAGGATTGGTATATTGCTGGTAGCCAGCAATTCTAATGATTGCGGCACCATAAGCAGCAGTAGATTTTGTAACAAATTTTAACGTATCGGTTTTTATTAAAGTGTTATTCAAAGAATCGCTAATGGAATTTTTAGGAACTATTAAATGTAGCTTGGTGAGCTCCCGCCATGGATAATCAATAATAATATTTTGATGCGTAGTGGTGTCTATTTTTACACTGAACCCTTCTATTGGTTTATTGCTCGTGTCGCATAGTAGGATTGGAAAGCTGTCATTTAAATGAATGGGTGTTTCAAAAATTAAATGGAGCGGTTTTAATAAGTCTTGTTCGCTACCATCTAGGTTTTTGCCGTACCTAAGGGAGGCGCTATTTCGTTTTAGGTTTTTATTCGCGTTGGCTAGGATAGTTTTTTTCTTCTCTACTTTTTTAGCGGCTTGAAATGCAAATAAGCGAATTGAATCCGTATTCGTTCCAACTATCATTTCTTTATCTAAAAAGGCAATTAGCTTGGTACTATCATCATATCTTTTTGTATAGTCATTGGGCAGTACAAAAATTTGGAATGATTTATTAGGTAAAAATTTAAATTCAAATCGGCCTTTCCCATCCACTCTCGAATAATACTTGGGGTTGTCTTTGAATACAGCTGAATCTTTTCCCATTGGGTGTAGTATCACAATGAGCGTACTATCCACTCGGCCAGTTTCTGCTAGTCGAACAGTTCCTCTTAAACTCCCTGTATCAATGGTGGGACCGGTACTAAATGTATAAGAAAAATTATTTGCAATATTGCCCTCGTTCACGTCCCTGATAGATTGACCAAATTGAATATTATAAGTAGTATTGGGTAATAGTGTATCACTTATCCTGATACGAATGGTATTTAATTTCGCATCAAAGAGTGGGTTGTTTTTTAACGTAGGAGATATAATCACGTTTTCTTGTAAGGAAGTGGCATTAATGTATTCATTAAACCCAATCCATATTTCTTTTGGTTGTATGTTGACAGAAGAGTCCTTTGGTTTTGCTGCAACTAAGTAGGGAGGTATACTGTCCCTGGGGCCTCCACTCGGAGGTACAATATTTGCACAACCTATTAAGGATTGCATAATATAAACTGCAATGCAGCTTTTTAGGAATAGACCCAATATTGAACAACTTTTTATCATGATTGCAAACTTACTTGATTCTATTAATAACCTTTCTAAATAAACAGCCTGTTTAGGTATTTTGTTCAAAATCATCACTAGGTATTTCATGCAAAGCCACATCCAATTCATTACTTTTTACAAAATTACACCAATGGCATTCTGGCTTACCACAACCTGTATAAAAGTCCTTTTGCTGAATCTTTGCCCACACCATTTTTATCTGCTCGGTGACAGTAGTGATATCGGCTTCTTGAATTTGGACTGCCACCTTTTCGAATTCCTTTTTCTTATTGGGTTCGATAAAATCAAATTCGGCTCTTTCTACTTCCCAGTTTTTAGGATGTCCTCTCAGTAGTATTTTATAGAATACTGCTTGTCTCCAATAATCACCTCCTTCTGGATATTTTTCATTTGGGGGCAATAGTTTTTCCTTGGCATTTTCGACACTTCCGGTTTTATAATCAATTACAATCACTTGCTTGCCATCAAATTCAATTTTATCGATCGCTCCTTTTAACGGGATTCCTTGCAACACAACATTACTGATTCTATATTCGGTAGTAACTACTTTATTCCAAGTATGAATATATTGAGCGTAGTAATTATTCAAGACCATTTCTCCCTGTTCTCTTCGGTTTTCAAACTCCACTTTTGTAAATGCTTCTCTATGCCTGTTCATATAGTGGAAAAAGTCTTGTACCAATACTTGCTTGTCTGGGAATTCGTTATTATTGTCCTGCATTTTTTTGAAGAATCTTTGCAGTGCATCATGGATTGCCGACCCAAATGTAGTTGCCTCAGATTTGCCAGAAGGCACTCTGATTAAACTATTGTAATAAAAATGTAAGGGACATTTTAGATAATTATTTAAAGCAGTGACATTCATTGTAAACTGTTCCACTTTTGGCCCAATAAAGTCGTCTTCCAATTGTGCAATTTGTGGTTGGGGTGCAGATTGTAAACGTAATAATTTATAACTTGTGCGCGTATTTTCGTCCACGCTCTTACTTTGAATTTGACTTTCATCTCCGTCTAACAATTCTATAATGTATTGGCTTGGTTCTGCTTCTTTTCCGTCCGCTTTAAATTGACTATAGGAAATTTGTAAATGCTTTTTAGCTCTTGTAATGGCTACATAAAACAAGCGTCTTAATTCTTCCTTATCGTCTGCGTTTTCCAATGATGTCAAAACGGTATCTGGTAATTTATATCCAGTACTAATCATGTTTCTTTTTTTCTCCCAATAATGCGCATTGGTTCCTGCCACAAATACGTATTCAAATTCTAGTCCCTTACTGCCATGCGTAGTAAGTAAATTCACACCACTTTCATTTCCTGTTGTAATAGGAAGCGGCATGCGAATTCCTTCCCGCTGCATTAGTTTAAGCATATCCACTAAGTCGCTTAATTGGAGTCTTGGGTTTCGGTGTGTTTCTTCTTTTATAAAGTCAAAAAAGTGTGTGACAATTTCTAATGCATATCCTTTGTCCGCAGACTTTAATATATTTTGTATTACACCTGTTTTTTGTAATACTTGTTCTACTAAATTTAATAAGGTCACATTGGGTACCTGCCCAATTAAATCCTCCAATACCCGCATTGCCTTTGCAACTTCTGTCAAACCACCTTGACTGAATAAGTCTGTTTGAATTTCCTGTGTTTTTTGGACCAACACTTTTCGGTAGGAATTACCTGGGGTGCCATATTTTTGTTGATTTGCCTCAAAAGTGAGTTTGGCAATGGTAATAGGAGAGATGTTCCACCACTTGAAATGTAATATTTCAAATAAGATATGTGCTCCTTCATAAGGCTGATCCAATTCGCAAGCTAAGTAATCAAGTAGCTTAATGAGCTGCTGTATCAGGACTTGATCAAATAAATTGGTCGTTCGTTTTGTGTAGATCGGAACTTCCCTTTGTTGTAAAAAATGAGCGATTTCTTCGCCGTATTTATTTTCTTTAAATAATACTGCAATGTTTTTTGGGGCAATTCCTTTTTCTATTAAAGCAACAATCTGTTCACAGATGTCAATCATTTCTTCCTGCGGTTCATTATATTTTACAATTTTCGGTTGCGTAGGATTGATTTGATTTTCAGGTAAGGCAGCAATTAAATTTTTCTCCAAACCTTCAATCTTATTTACAAGGCGCTCCTGATTATTATTAATTAAAATAGTGGATATATCTAAAATAGGTTGAGTGGAACGATAGTTGTTTTCTAATACGATCGTTAATAAGTCACTGGCATATTGGGTTTGATAATGCAACATGTTTTCAACATTCGCGCCTTGGAATCTAAAAATACTTTGGTCGTCATCCCCAACCACAAATAAATTAGGCTGCTCCCAATAGTTGACCAGTAATTCAACCAGCTCGTTTTGGGTTCCGCTCGTATCTTGGTATTCGTCCACAAGTATGTATAGGAATCGTTCCTGGTATTGGGCTATTAAATTTTTATTTTCCTTGAACGCGCGAATAACCCAATTAATCATGTAATCAAAATCATATCTATTATGATCTTTCATCAATTGTTG
>CALPKD020000162.1 GCA_943324055.2 Chitinophaga pinensis | reverse complement strand
GGAAAAACAGGTTTATTGCCAAATAGAGTCGTGACCGATAATATGAAAATCACTGCAGTAGAAGGGATCAAAAAATTCTATGCTGAAAAAGGTTTTCAGGATGCTAAAGTAAAAATTAAGGAAACGAAGGATCTCACTAAAAAGAACAATTTATTAATGGACTTTATCGTGGACAAGGGTCCTAAGGTTCGTATCAATAATATTAACATTGGCGGTAACTTGATTGAAGAAACGAAACTTAAAAAAAGTTTAAAGGAAATTCATGAGAAATCAAGATTGACTTTATTCCCAATTAACGACAAGCCAATCATTGTAAAAACCAACCCGTATACTTTTGATCAATACTTAAAAGAAAAGGGTTATTTGACTTTTACAAAATCAAGAAAGATTTTAAATCCATATGTTCGTGTTGGATTTTCTTCTTCTAAATTCAAGGATAATAAATACGAGGAAAGCAAGGAGAACTTAATGAACTATTATAATTCATTAGGGTACAGAGATGCAGTGATTGAGAAGGATACTGTTTACCATAATGCAGTAGGCAATTTAAATATTGACATGCAGTTGAAAGAAGGACACAAGTATTACTTTGGTAATATCACTTGGAGAGGTAATACAAAGTATCCAGATTCATTGTTGACCTCTATTTTGAATATTAAAAAAGGAGAAATATACAATCGTGAAGTATTGTATAATAAAATTGGTAAAACACAAACTGCAGAAGGTGGTGATATAAGTGGATTGTACCAAGATGATGGTTATTTATTTTTCGCAGTAGATCCAATTGAAACTGCTGTATACAATGACACGATCGATTATGAAATTAGATTGCGTGAAGGGCCTCAAGCGACGATTAAAACTATTCGTATATCAGGGAATGAAAAAACAAAAGATTTTGTAATCCGTCGGGAGATTAGAACTATTCCAGGTGATAAGTTTAGCCGTACTTTATTGATACGTTCTCAACGTGAGATTTCTCAGTTAAATTATTTTGACCAAGAAAAAATTGTTCCTACTCCTATTCCAAATCCAGAGGATGGTACGGTAGATATTAATTATAGTGTGGAAGAAAAATCAAGTGATCAACTAGAGTTGAGTGCTGGATGGGGTGGTTATATTGGTTTGACAGGAACGCTTGGTGTAACTTTCAATAACTTCTCTTCAAAAAATATATTTAAGAAAGCTGCTTGGGATCCGTTGCCAATGGGAGATGGACAAAAGTTAAGTATTAGAGTACAAAGTAATGGTAAGGCGTTTAGGTCTACCAACTTCTCATTCACGGAACCTTGGTTCGGAGGTATTAAGAGAAACTCATTAACAGTGAGTTTGTATAATACCAAGTATGGTCAAACTTATGATTTAACAACAGGCATGTATGACGCGAATGCCGCGGATTCAAGATATATTTCTACCACAGGTGCGACTGTTTCCTTTGGACGTCAGTTGGCATGGCCTGATGACTATTTCTCCTTAAATATTGGATTGAACTACACGAGATACACTTTAAAGAACTATGCAATCGATGCATATAATTTACCGAATCTAGATAACGGAGTGGTAAACAACGTGAATTTGAGAATTGGTTTACAAAGGACATCTGTTGATCAACCTTTATTTCCAAGAACAGGGTCCACCTTTTTATTCAGTGCACAGTTAACGCCTCCTTATTCATTAATTGATCCAAGTGTTGCTAAGAAATCAAATCCTTATGAACTTTTGGAATACCATAAGTGGAGATTTAATGGAGAGTGGTTTGTACCATTGGGTAAGCCTGCAGGAGAAGATCATAACAAACAATTTGTTTTACGTTTTGCAGCTAAATATGGTTTCCTTGGTGGGTACAATAGCGACTTACAAGTTTCTCCATTTGAACGTTTCCAATTGGGTGATGCTGGTTTGAGTAATCAGTTTGCATTATTAGGATATGATATCATTGCTCAAAGAGGTTATCCAGTGTATGAGAATTCAAATCCAAAAATCAACCCGGATCAACAAACTTCAAAACAACATTTTACCATTTTCAATAAATATGCAGTAGAAGTTCGCTACCCGTTAAGTTTGGCTGCAAGTAGTACCATTTATGCATTGGGCTTTTTTGAAGCGGCCAATGGTTGGTATAGTATGAAAGAATATAGTCCATTTAATTTGCGTCGTTCGGTAGGTGTTGGAATGCGTTTTTACTTACCTATGTTCGGTTTATTAGGATTTGATTATGGTATTGGTTTAGATAGATTAAACGGAACCAACACATTGAAAGATGCGGGCAGGTTTACGTTTATGTTAGGTTTTGAACCAGAATAGTGTATAAATTCAATTACTTTATTTAATAAATAACGGGATATGCAATACAAAAAAAACATTTTAATTCTAGCTTTTGCTATGCTTTCGTTTTTTTCAACGCAAGCGCAAAGCAAGTATGCAGTTATTAATACCAAGTATATTTTAGATAAAATTCCCGAATACAAGGAAGCCGATAAAAAACTAAAGGCTTTAGGCGATTTATGGCAGCAGGAGATTGACGAGAAGCAAATGTTTTTAGACAAGATGTATAAAAACTATGAGGCTGAACAATTTATGCTTTCGGAGGACCTAAGAAAAAAGCGCGAGGATGAGCTTTTTGTTAAAGAGAAGGAACTGAGGGACTTACAGAAAAAGCGTTTTGGCTACGAGGGGGATTTATTTAAAGAAAGACAAAAATTGGTCAAGCCAATTCAGGATAAGGTATATAATGCAGTTCAAAAAATGGCCGCAGCACGTTCTTATGACTTCATTTTAGATAAAAGTGAAGGAATAACCATTATATTTGCTGACCCGAAACTGGATAAAAGTGACGATATTTTAAAGGAATTGGGAGTCATTAATTAAGTATAAACACAAACAAACAAATAGTCTTATGAAAAAAGGTTTCTTATTTGCAGCCATTTTGTTATTGGCAGTCGCTTTTACAAACAGTGCTTCTGCACAAACTAAGATTGGTTATTTCGATGACCAAAGCGTTATTGCATTATTCCCTGGTATCCAAGAAAAATTAGATACTGTACTTCAGTCTTTCGCTAAGGATTCTTTACAAGAAGAATACAACTACACTTTGAAGACGTATCAAAATCAAGATAGTATCTACAAAAGAGATTCTGTTGACTTGTCTAAAAGACCTAAAGCTTTAGAAATGGCTACAACTGAATTGAATCGTTTAAAATACAAGTTGATCAACTGGCAACAGTATCAACAAGAAGCTATGCAACAAAAGCAAGAGCAATTATTAATGCCTTTCAGACAAAAAATCGCGCTAGCATTGAGCGAAGTAGTTGCTGAGCAAAAATATAACCTGGTTTTAAAAGCAGACGCTTTATCTCCATACGCACAACCATCTATCGCGGATAACTTAACAATCCGTGTTGCGATGAAATTGAAACTACCTTTACCTAAAGAGGTTGAAGATGCTTTCAAAGCTGCAACTGGTGGTGCACCTGCAAAAACTGCAGCACCTAAAAAAGGATAATATTTTATAAATATATATTTTTAGAACCTCGTTGCATTCCAACGAGGTTCTTGTTTTAATAGAAGGACTCCTAAACTAAAACATATGTCTGCTCCCATTGGTGTTTTTGATAGTGGCTATGGTGGATTAACCATCTTAAAGGAACTTAAGAAACAATTACCTCAGTACGATTATATCTACTTAGGGGACAACGCACGCGCGCCCTATGGTCCAAGGTCATTTGATACGGTGTATGATTACACTTTAGAAGCAGTGAAATGGTTTTTTGCGCAAGGATGTTCTTTAGTGATTTTAGCGTGCAATACTGCGTCTGCAAAAGCGCTCAGAACCATCCAACAAAATGACTTGCCTTTATTAGGTGCAGATAAAAGAGTGTTAGGTGTTATCCGACCTACTACCGAAGTATTAGGAAATTTTTCTACATCCCGCCAAGTTGGAATTTTAGGAACAGTGGGTACGGTTCAAAGTGATAGTTATCCCATTGAACTTGCTAAATTTTTCCCTGACTTAAAAGTGTTCCAGCAAGCTTGTCCGATGTGGGTCCCTTTGATTGAAAATGGGGAATTTGACAAGCCCGGCGCTGATTACTTTGTAAAGGAGGACTTAGGGCAACTTTTTAAGCAATCTGAGGGGATTGACACTATTTTACTTGCGTGCACCCACTATCCTCTTTTGGAGCCGAAAATCAAATCCTTTTTGCCAAAAAACGTTGAATTAGTCACCCAGGGCAGTATAGTAGCCGAAAGTTTAGCCAAATACCTCCAAAATCACCCTAAAATAGCGCAAAACTGTAGCCAAACTGGTCAGCTCCGTTTTTACACCACAGACAATGCCGAAGGCTTCGAAAAACAGGCTAGCTTATTTTTTGGCCAAAAAATTGAGGCAAATCACACAGATTTAGTTTAACAAAGCAAAAAATACCCTACTTTTGCCATCCTTTCACAGGTAGTGGTATGGTGACTGCTATTGTACGTGGAAACAATATTAGCGAACTAAGTAAGTAAAACAAAAAAGATGAAAAGAACCTTCCAACCTCATAAGCGCCGTCGTAAATCAGTTCATGGTTTCCGTAAGCGTATGGAATC
>CALPKD020000161.1 GCA_943324055.2 Chitinophaga pinensis | reverse complement strand
GGTTGCCGCAACGATCGCATTGTGAATCCACATAACCATCAATATCAAAAAGTAATTGCATGAATCCCGGATGTTTATCCAAGCGAAGCTTGACATTCGTGTCACAATTACTAAAATCCTGAGGTCCAAAATCAGCAAAGAACTTATCCTCGATACGGTATTCGAACTCATGTAACCCGGGTACAAGACCCACAAATGCTATTTCAAAAGTTCTATTATGTCCCATAACCGTATTTAGGGTTGGCAAAGTTAGTAAAAACCAATCAAAAGACAAAGTTTATCCTACTTTTACGCTTATAAATATATCAATGCTTTTCAAATCAAAAATAGGGCTAATTCGTTATTTAAAATACAGCTGGTATGTTATAGCCCTGGTAATTTTTGGACTTTCCTTTTTTCCTACTATTGTTGGTGCTATTTATACTCTTGGTTTTTTCAAAAATATGACTAAAGGCCTGCGATTTGTAAGCGGAAAATTTGAAACAGCCATTGGGGAGTTTATTTTTTTTATGATTATTAATGCACTAATAATCAATACGATACAATACTTTGTTAAAAATAAATACGAGTATAAGAATCGCTCATTTTGGAAAACTACCTGTTTTAAGTTACTTCATATATTGATTAAATTATATGTTGTTTTTGAATTAATCTGGGGCCTGAACTACCTTAAACCGAGTCCGGCTGTTCCCTTTAATTTAACTGTGCCTCTTAGTTATACAAAGGCACAAGTAGATATTTTATCCCTTGAATTGATCAATGAATTGAACCAAACCAGGCAAAATTTGTCGGATTCAGCCATTACTATTTTAAAACCCAGTGTAATTTTTAAAGCAAATGTGATCGAATATCAAAAAATTACTTTCAAATACCCCTTCTTAAAATATGATTTCCCTTGTATAAAAACAGCTCAGTTTACAAAATTGGGAGATTATTTGGGGTACTCCGCATTTTACCAACCCATTACTGGGGAAGCAATCGTTAGGGGCGATTTACCTATTTTAACGCTGCCTTTCACCGTAAGTCATGAAATTGCCCACCAATTAGGATATGCATCCGAAACAGAGGCCAATTTTATCGCTTTTGTAATTGGATCAGAAAGTAAGGATCCCTTGTTTCGTTATTCGATGCTCTTGCAACTATTTAGTTATGTTCAAATAGCACATTTGGATTTGGTTGCTGCTAAGGGTAATTTTAAGGAATGGGAAGCTATCGTTACCAGGAACAAGCAGTTGCTTTCACCAAAGGTATTAGCGGATCGAAAAAAGATTAAGGCATTTTTTGCAGCTAGGAGTGCATTATTAATTCCGGTATCTGTTACATTGTATGACCAATTTTTACAATTGAACAAACAAGCCAAAGGAATAGACAGCTATAATGATGTGATTCTTTGGGCATTGGCCTATCGAAAAAAGCATCTAACTTTTACCAATTAAGGTTTAGCTAAATGCTTTTGGGGGACTACGTATCTTATTAGTGGATTAAAATTGGTTCTTCCACATCATACTTTCAATAGGTTTATCGGGCTGCCCACTGTATTTAGCATTTGATTTTTGATTGTATTTAACTTCAATATCTCCGTCAACAGGGAAATAAATCAATTGGCCAATTGGCATTCCTTTGTAAATACGAACGGGTTGTTTAACAGAGATTTCCAAAGTCCAGTTACCGCAAAATCCTACATCTCCTTTTCCAGCTGTTGCATGAATATCAATGCCTAATCGGCCTGTAGACGATTTACCTTCAAGGAAAGGCACATGTGCATGTGTCTCAGTGTATTCAAGCGTTACGCCCAAATAAAATCCAGTTGGCTCAAGTACATACCCTTCGTCTGGTATTTCAAAATAAGTAATGGTATTGTGTTTTTTTGCATCTAGTACTACGTCATTGTAGGTTGCCAACCATTTTCCTAAATGCACGTCATAACTATTACTGCCTAAGTCTTTTCGGTCATAAGGTTCAATCTTGATTGTCCCTTTTTCCATTTCTTCCATTATTCTAACGTCCGATAAAATCATCTTCGTTTATTTATGTTTAATTTGCACCCTGCAATTGGGCTGCAATCTAAACCAAACCTTTTTCCTATGCCTTTCTTTTATCAACAAAATATTAACGAGACCACTCATTTTGCCATTTGGGCGATTGACGAACCCCTTTCTTACTTTGAGGAAGAGATGCAGTTGTTGGTTGATATCCAGCAGGAAGAAAGGAAAAAGCAACATATGGCTGTTAGGTGGTTGCTTAAATTGATGATGCCCGAAATTGAACTAAGTCAGATCGAAATGGCGCCTAATGGGAAGCCTTGGATTCCTGGATCCAATTTTCATTTCTCATTCTCTCATTGTAAAGGATACGCTGCAGTTGCGGTAAGTGATACCGATCCAATCGGGATGGATATTGAAATAATACATGAACGCATCGCAAAAGTGGCGCATAAGTTTTTACACAAACAAGAAAAGGAATTAATTGAAAGCCTACCTCCCGATATGCAGTTAAAGCAAATGGGATTTAATTGGGCAGCCAAGGAAGCGATGTATAAGATGTACGAAAAAAATGGAATCGATTTTTCTGAACACTTCATTATTCCTCAGCTTGCATTACAAGAAAATGGAAAGATGACTGCATTGATTCGACATCAAGGAAATCAATTACAAGTAAATCTAAGTTACCATTTTGAAGCGGACTTCGTTTGTGTTACCTGTTATGCTTAATATCTATTCGATAAGTGGTATTCGATGAGATGTATCATAGTAATTGATCTTTAACTGCACGTACTTTATATCATATAATTTATTTTATGAACGTAAGGAAAACAGATAATCATCAAGGTAAAGAGGTGAATGCTGATAAATTGGTTTTATTGCTAAGTGCTAAAATCGCACGCCTTTATTTGTACGACGGCATTGAGTTTAAGAAATTAAAATTAAACGAGTCCGATACGATTGAAGCTTATGAGCGAGACCTTCCAAGTATGGTAGGCAAGTTTTCAAATGCACAAGCTGCAAAGGAAATTTTAGTCAATAAATTTTTATTGCATATTGATCACGCACTAGGGGATGTTTTAAGAGATCATCCAAATATTCCTTTGTATATATTAGGCACTAAAAAGACAAATGGACATTTTAACAAAATCAGTAAGCATGTTAAAAGAGTAACTGAATATATACATGGCAATTATAATGAGTACACGATGCACGAATTAAAACTTGCAATGGAACCTCATTTTTTAGCATTGGACTTCGTCAAAAAATAAGTGCTTTTAAATATTTACAAGAAGGTGGAATGCAATAAAGATAATAAGGCGAGTGGGGGCTTTCTTTTATTCTTCTAATTCGAGTGTTTCATCTTCTTCTAATAAATCCATATGTATAACGTCGGCGCCTGCAATGCCTTCGATAGACCCTTTTATATGCATTGCATTTAAAAGTACTTTTTCTAATTGCTTTTCACGAGATTTCCATAATTTTTCCATTGCATCTCTTTCTCTTTGGATGCTCTGGCGCATTTGTCTAAATCCTTCGCCAACGGCTTTCCATTGTTCGCCAAACTCGTTGCCAATTAAATAGTCATACAATAAGCTCATTTTATCGCCCTTGTTTACTTGACTCTTTTTGGTGTCGTATACTTTCAATATTGCATTACGTAATAGGAGGGCAACGCTTTTTACCTCTTGGAAGGAGCAAATATACACTCCGTCTTTTTCGCCGAAACGGTCCATTTCCTTAGGGAAGGTTTGAGTTACAATTACTGCTATGTCAGCACCTTGGCTGCGCATATCGGCCTTTAGCTTTTCAATCCAGTCCTGAGCAAATGCAGTTGTTCGCTTACTTTCATAAATAATTTTACCTGCCTCTTGTCCTAAACTTGTTCTTACTAATTGAATACAGTCGGCGCCTCTAACCCCTTTTCCTACTTCTAAGATCTGGTCAAAAGGGAAACTCGATTTTAATAATTCTTCTAATAATAGTTCCTGTACTTCGCCTTGCATTTGCATGCTACCTTGCTCTGCCTTACGTTTCATTTCGTCGGCTAACTTGCGTTGGTCTTCTAGTTGTTTTTCTAATTCCTTTACTTTTAATAAATGCTCTTGGTCTTTTAAGGAAACACGTTCCGCTTCTTCTTTTTGGATTTGCGTTTTAATACTTTCGCGCTCAGTCATTAGTTTTCGTTGTAGTTCCAATTCAAGTTCAGCCTCTTTTGTTTGAATGGCTTGTACTTGCTTTAAAAAATCCAATTCCTTTTCTTGAAATTCTTTTACCTGCTTGCTCATATTTTCCTGACGCTCTTGAGCCATCTTTAATTTATGATCATACTCCTCGGATAAGTTCTTTTTTAGTTGTGCTGCTAGTTCTGTTTCAATCTTTAATTTTTGTTCAGCTAGCAAAATGGTGGTTTCGTCTTCTTTCTTTTTTTGCCAATCCGTCATCTTGCCGCGCAATTCTTTTTCTATCTCCTCTCTGATTGCATCAGTTGGTTCAAAGCTATGTTGACACTTGGGACAAGAAACAATATAATTAGACATGTTGGATGATTTGACTGTGTGCAAAGATGCAAAAAATAGTAACAGGATCAGCAATATTTTGTAGGTT
>CALPKD020000160.1 GCA_943324055.2 Chitinophaga pinensis | reverse complement strand
ATTTAAAAAGCTGGTAAGCTGATGTATTAATTTTACCTAGTTCGATTCTACTTAACTGAACATATTCCATTTCCGCTTCAGCAGCTAATTTTTTTATCGTTAAGCCTTTTTTTAATCTGAAAGTTCGGATTCTTTCCCCCAAACAAATTTGTATTTTTTCCTTCGGCGTCATACTTAGGCGTTATTTATTACGATCATTTCTATTACTGAAATGTCTAAAAAATGAATGGTAAATAAAGTCTATTATTTTAACAATCAGTTCAGTATATATACTGAATATCAGCATTAAATGGCACTAATTTGTGCATATATGCGGTTTATTCTGCACCCAAAGCCCTAAACAAGAAGCTAGGATATAGTAAATAGTATATACATTAGTGCTCGATTTATATCCAAACCCCCTTAATTATGCTTTTCATAATCTGCTTTTTTCTACTACACTGGTTTCTTTCCTTGTTTTTTCACACCTTTTTTTTACATAGGTATGCTTCGCACAAAATGTATGAAACTAGTAAGAATTGGGAGCGCATTTTTTATGTTAGTACTTGGCTATTTCAGGGTTCCTCCTATTTGGTGCCAAGAGCCTATGGGGTAATGCATCGAATGCATCATGCATTCAGTGATACAGAAAACGATCCACACTCCCCTCATTTTTTTAAGGACGTTTATCAAATGATGAAAAGTACAATCAAAATTTACAGATCCTTTTTATTGAAGAAAGATATGCCTAAGGAAGAATTTACTACGGACTATTTACCTATATGGGAAAAACTTGACCGCTTTGGACATCATGGATTAACAAGACTAGCTTTTATGCTTGTTTATGTAATGATCTATGTATTTTTTGCGCCTAACCTTTGGTGGTTTCTATTATTACCAATACATTTTTTAATGGGCCCAATTCAAGGCGCCATTGTAAACTGGTGTGGTCACAAGTATGGGTATCGAAATTTTGAAAGTACAGACCAAAGTAAAAACACAGGGCCTTGGGGTATTTTTTTATTGGGAGAGTTATTTCAAAACAATCATCATCATGCAAAACAGGATGCCAATTTCGCAAAAAAATGGTTTGAATTTGATGTTACCTATCAAGTAATGCGCTTATTCAATTATATAGGTATTATAAAATTGAATCGCATTTAAATAAGTACTATTCAACAATAATTTCATCTGCAAATATCCAGGCTGGTTTCCCGGCACCACTATGCCCATTTGGACAAAGATTATTTTTTGCTGACACGCGCACATAGCGTACTAATTGTGAAGGGAAGTTTGCTTTGAAATCGTATCGAACACTTTTTTGATTGACATCTATTGGATTAACCACTGTTTTTATTTCAGTAAAAGTAATGCCATCCATTGAGGTCTCAAATTTTACAGATTGAGGTAAAAAAATCCAATCATTATAATTTTGCAAGCAGCCTAGAGCAATACCTTCAATTGGTTTTGATATGCCAAGATCAATGGTAGCGATTAAATCATTGCCTTGAAAAGCATGCCAATATTTACCTACTGCATTGGTTCCTCTTACTCCATCTGTTAAACTATTTGGTCCATCTGCTAAATAATAAGGACTAATTGGAAATTTATAAGTGACAGATCTTGCAATTGCTTTGTGTGTTACAAAATTTTGTTTCGCTGCTTGTAAACCCATAATTCGACCATTGATAGCAACACTCGATTTTAATAAGGTGGAAACATTAATTGGTATTGGCTCACTATAAATATTGCTTTGAATAGTTGGCTCCGATCCATCCAAGGTATAATAGATGACACTATTCATTACTTCAGCCGACAGTATCACAAAAAGTTTCCCGTCCTTAGAAACAGGTTTTATCTGTACTGTAAAATTGCCCAGGCAATAATGCAACCCCTTTTGTCCATAGCCTTTAAAATGGTTTTGTAAACGATTATTGAAATCAATCCAATTTTTCTGTTCCTTAGGGCTCCACAGCACCTCAGACAAAGCAGGCATACGTGGCAGTATCATATACTCAACCTGCTCAGGAGTGGCAATGTATTCAGCCCAAAGATTGGCTTGTGCCCCTAAAACATATTTAGCATCTGAGGGTGATAATTCCTTTGGAATGGGTTCGTAATCGTACACTTTTTTTAATGTATTCATACCTCCAATGGCATAGGGTTCACCTTCAGGGCCCGCTTGGTAATGATCAAAATACATAGGCGTACCAGGAGTCATCACTACATTGTGTTTCATCTTGGCCGCTTCAATACCACCGGACTCTCCTCTCCAACTCATTACCGTTGCTTCTGGTGCTAAGCCGCCTTCCAAAATCTCATCCCAACCAATAATTTTTCGATGCTTACTTATAACAAATTTTTCAATCCTTTTAATAAAATAACTCTGCAATTCGTTTTCATCTTTAATTCCTTCCTTTTTAATACGTGCTTGACATTTTGCACATAATTTCCAAGGTGATTTATCTACTTCATCGCCGCCAATATGAATATAAGTAGAAGGGAATAAATTAATTACTTCAGTTAAAACATTTTCAATAAAATTAAAAACGGAATCATTTCCTGGGCAATAATTAGACGACATATTGGTATAATTACCCCCAGTTAAAGGCAATTGAAATTGTTGTGTACAACTCAAGGAAGGATAAGATGCAATTGCGGATGCAACATGACCCGGCATTTCAATCTCAGGTATAATTGTAACATTTCGAATACCAGCATATTGTATAATTTCTTTAATTTGAGCTTGTGTGTAATAACCTCCATAAGTTGGCAGTTCCCCAAATTTAGCCTGAGGTCGGCTACTCCATAATTTATCCGTTTGATCAACACGCCATGCACCAGTCTTGGTTAAGTTTGGATACTTTTTTATTTCAATACGCCATCCTTGATCATCCACTAAATGCCAATGAAACGTATTCATCTTATAGGATGCCATTAGGTCAATATATTCTTTCACTAATTCAGGGCCGAAAAAATGACGACTCACATCAAGATGCATGCCGCGGTAACTAAACCTCGGATAATCCATAACATGCATACAAGGTATTTGTAGTAATGCATTGGTTCTGATTGCTGGCAAAGTCTGAAGCAAAGATTGTATACCATATAAAATACCTACTTTGGTATTTGCTTTAATTACTACTTTATTTTCAGTAATATCTAGGACATACCCCTCATCGCCGATTGTTTCAATTTCCTCTATTTCAAACTGTATTATTTTTTGTTTTGCAGTATTTACGGGCAATGCAATACCTGAAATATTTTTTAACGCAGTATTTAAGAAGGCGATCGCTGGTTTTAACTCACTCCTAGTATTTCTGTACCGAATGGAAGTATTTGCATCTAACACAAAATAACCAACGTTTACCGTTAAAGATACTGGTGCTGGAATGATGCTAACTGGCCCTTGGCCAAATAGTGTACAAGAGTAGACTAGGAATAACAGGCTTAATAACTTCTTGATCATAATTACACGCTTTTTAGCTTACTCAATATAAGCCGATTTTAGACAAACAAAGCTTTAAAGCAGTGGAAAATTGATAAACCCGCAATGAATTATCGCCGTACTAAAAAAGTGGAACGTATTCGCAACTGAAATATTTTATTCATTAAGAAAAAATATTGACGTAAAAAATCGAGTACAAATATTCATCTACCGATTGCCGTAGAAATCGATAAAAAAAATAGATAAAAGTTTGAATTTAAAACGAGTATCAAATGTTTCGTTGATGAAGATCAATATTTTATTATTTACTGGGCTCTAGTTTTACATCCCCCAATTTTTTAGAAAATATTTATCACAAGATGTGATTGAACTGATTATGATTATTAAAATTAATTTATACCAATCATAGATAAATTTTATTAGAAATAAATCAATAAAAAAGATAACCAAGGTCAGGATTTCCTTTAAAGCAAGAAATACACCAAAAAAGAAAATAAATACGCATATGAAAGCACAAAAAACAACAATAAACAGCGTTAAAGTAGCAATGGTAAGCTGCTGTTTATTTATGCTATTTGAAACTACCACCTATTCTCAAAATATTACTGCTTTTTCATTTGGGGCTATTGGCAATATAGGAGAAAAAAAACCTGGTTTTAGTGGCACAATAAACTTCCAGAATATTGCCTGTATATCAATGTCAAGTGGCTTACCAGCCTTAATGCCTGGCAAAAATGGAATGTTTATCAATTATTGCGAAGTACAAATTCCAAGTAGCGAGCTTCCATTAGAACTTACCGCAAGCCCTAACCCTTTGAGCACCTATGCAAATATAAAATTAGCAGTGCCATTGAAAATAGTCAATGACGAACAAGTGTTGATCCGCATATTTAATTCCTATGGTAACGTCGTTAATGAATTTACTACGATGCTGAGCAATTTAAATATGGGATACCAAATGCAATTCACTAACCCAATGAATAATGGAATTTATTTTTTAAAGGCAACCTCCCCAACATCAATATTCAAACCTATAACTCTAATAAAACAAAAATAAGATGTCAAAAAAAGTAATACTAGCTTGTTTAAGCTTACTGTTTTTAGTTAATGTAAAGTCGCAATCTAACGCGCAATCTGATGGAATTTTATTTCAAGCACTCGCGACAGATCTT